>NZ_LGUG01000004.1:1843207-2143207 GCF_001274715.1 Aneurinibacillus migulanus
AATAAACATGTTACCGATCAGATAGACGAACCAGGCCAAAGGGAACAAATAAAGAAAAGAGAACACTTTGGCTGCAAATGAATAATAAATAAGTGGTGCCGGTGCAATCAATAGAAATACCGAGTAAATACCTAACACAATAGCATACAAATAAAACAACCGGGTGCCTGTTACATATTCAGAAAAGCTCCTAGCCAGTGCCAGACTAAAAAAGGATAGCCAAATGTAGGAGAGTAACCGGATTTTCAGACTCCAAGTATAATCCAGTGGCAACCAGATTAATAGCAAGCTATCATGATCAGACACAATAGAAAGGCCGGCAGACAGAAGCAGTAGAAAGAACATAAGAAATGTCTTTTGCCGCGGACCGAACACATACAACAGGATAGCGTATAAACCATGCAGCAATAATATGATGAACGTCACAAGTTGAAAGCCGATGGAATATTCACGTTCAGTATCAATGGCAGCCTGTGAGCCAAAGTAGATGGACTTGACAATACCACCTTTTAGCGGCTGATCGAAATTGGCTACACGCACAAGCAGCTCGATTTCCTTCACATTGCTCGCCGTATAGGATGCGGTGTAAGAGACTGCCCTTGGCCTGTACGTTTGGGTNAAGGACAGCCCTATGTAGGAGAGTACCTTGATTTTTAAAGCCCAGGTATAATCCAACGGCAACCAAAGTAATAGCAAGTTATCGTGATCAGACACAATAGAAAGGCCAGCAGACAGAAGCAGTAGAAAGAACATAAGGAATGCCTTTTGCCGTGGACCGAACACATACAACAGGATAGCGTATAAACCATGCAGCAGTAGTATAATGAAGGTCACAAGTTGAAAGCCGATGGAATACCAGCGTTCAGTGTCAATGGCAGCCTGTGAGCCAAAGCGGATGGACTTGACAATACCACCTTTTAGCGGCTGATCGAAATTGGCTACACGCACAAGCAGCTCGATTTCCTTCGCATTGTCTGCCGTATAGGATGCGGTATAAGAGACGGCACTTGGCCTGTATGTTTTGGCTTGCTTTGTAGGAAATCCGAAAACCGCTGCCGTCTCACCATTAATTTCTAAAAGAAGCNGCCTGTATGTTTTGGCTTGCTTTGTAGGCAATCCGAAAACCGCTGCCGTCTCACCATTAATTTCAACAATAGAAGAAGCTTGAATTTGTTGGATCCAGAACGTATAGGGCTGGTTTAGTGGCTGATCGACCAGAATGCGCAGTCGATACGTTCCGTAGCCAAACGATGAATCCGATTCTTTCGGTAAGGCGCTGCGCCAATCTCCTGGAACTTGAACATAATGTGGCTGATTAATAGCTGAGCGCATTGTGCTTTCATGTGAGATGAATGCCTCAGGGTAAAACTCCCATTCGCCGTTCAATGGAATAGAGCGGGAATTCTCGAAGTTCCAGCCGCGCATGTCAAGTACACCTCGAGCCGCACCAGGATGCTCCGGCGTAGCAAGAATCGTAAACCAGAACCATCGCAGACCAAGGAGGATAGAGAGAAACATCATGATGATTGCAATTTGTTTTAGAATAGTATGATTGCGTATCCATAGCATAAACGTTAATTTCGACACAAGTTCTGTTTCCCCTTTTTTGTAGCTACAGAGACCTAATGATTTCATAAATAGTACCAATAGTCATAGGCTAAGATAAAATACCCCATATTGTCTACATGGTGAATTCTTTTTTATGTATATTTTTTCGATAATCTCTTTCGGGGTACCATGCTGAGCATAAAATGATCCTATATTATCGATAAAAAATCTCTTTTTCCTCTTATATTATTTATGAAAACTTGTTCTTTTGCTTCTAAATCGTCTTTGATTCTTTCATCGAATATTCCCCAAAAGATACGCCTTTTAATTTGCTCCTAACGTCGATACGCAAAAAGATAAGTTGTGCTAAACGTTTGAGCAAGCACTTCAGCAATTTTTTTAACTCTGCTTGGTAGTTCCATTTGTTTAACCATAAAGAAGAGGATGGTTGCATAGGGCTGAAAGCTCCTCGCTGGCTTTTCTTGGAGTTGGAATAGCGGTGGTGGTTTCGCTGGTCTGCGACATGCCGAAGTGGACGGTAAAGAAGAGTTTCAAGTTGCCTGCCAGGGAGACTTGGTAGGTAAGACAAAAAAACGTCCCCTTGATTGGATCAAAGGAACGATATCAGTCTATTTGTTTTTAGCATATAGAAAATTATATTTACTGGCATGCTTAAGTTCGTCTGTCAAAATCTCAAATACCATGTTTTTAAACACTGTATAGGGGATGGTAAAGTAAATTTTTCGGTAAAGCTCTACTGCACTTAACTCACCAAATATAGCCTTTTCAAGGCCCGTAAGGTAACTATATAAATTACACTTGATAGTTTGACAGGGTAGCGTGGTTGGAAGGGGGAGATTCGGAAAAAAGAAGAGGTTGGATGCGCCCTGTGATCCATTAGAAGAAAGGCAAACGTGTCTTTTTCCGACCGTTCCTACCCATCGCCCTTCCTTCTTCTCTAGTCTTCTTACTTTATCTGGTCTTTTTCTTGAGGGTGAACGGACCGACAGGCCTATTCGTAAGCACCCTAGAAGCATTCCGGACATTTCTTGCAAAAACAAGCGGCCGCTGAATGGCTTCAAAGTGAATGTACCAGATATTTGGGTTAGTGAACAACCAGTGATTATGAAGAGCGGTCACTTTAATGCCTGCCTCACGAAGTCTAGAGATAAATGGATTAATTTCTCTTGTAAGGATAACTGTTTCTCCAAGGCATAAGGCTCGGCCGTCTCTACCAACACTTTCGAAGGAAATTGCAGCAGGAATTGTCAGAAATGACCTAGAGTTCCTTCCTAATATTCTAACATTGATGTTGGTCCTTGATTTTGTAGCAGTGCATACCCCATTGATTACCTGAGCTTGGCCACCGAAGATTTGAGCAAAACGCATACAAAGTGGACTTATACTCACTTCATATTTCCCCTTTCTATTTGTATATAGTCAATATATTTATAGGGGACAACATGTGAAACGGCATACATCTTAGGTTATATACAACAAATTTTCATCCAAAAGTGAATACGTCTGGTCAAACGATGAGGAACTCTATTAAGGCACCTGGAAAGAATAGAACAAAGACTTGAGGAAATGTAGAAAAACTGATTGGGCTGAAAGCACAGTTCGGTATGGGGTTAGCTGTTGACCTTATGAAAAAAGGATATAAAGTAACACGTGCCGAATGGAATGGCAAGTTTTTGTAGATATGCTTCCTCTTCTTGCCAAAACAAACATGATTGGGTACAATTTCCATAAGGAAACTCATAGGAGGAGTTCTAATGCATCGAAAAAAAATCCCCCGTTAAGCCCGAGGTCCTCCATCCATGTGTTAGTGTCAACTCACCCAAAAAAATACCAAGGGAGATGCACGCTAATGAACATGAATGGACCTGTAAAAATTTCTCGAAGTGAAAGACTTCAAACATGCCAAGAAATTGCTGCGAGGTTACATGAGGTTTACGGGGAAAAAATCCTAGCCATAGGGGTCTACGGCTCTGTTTCCAGAGGTACAGACGGTCCTTTCTCAGACATTGAGATGTTTTGCGTACTAGGTGGTGAATCAAGTGAACCCGTAGAATTTAGTCATGAATGGTCGGCAGGACCCTGGAAAGCTGAAGTGAACGTCTGTAGCGCGGATGTTCTTCTTAAAACCGCCTCTACTGTTGAGGGAAAATGGCCGTTGACACATGGGCCCTTCTTTTCCCAGCTTAGTCTGTATGATCCTAAAGGCTTTTTTTCAACACTAAAGAAAGCGGCTGAATCACCAACAAAGGAAGATTTCAGGCATGCGATCAACGAAGTTCTTGTAGGTGAAATGTACGAATTTATTGGAAAGCTTAGAAATGTAAATCTAAACGGCCCTCACACCTACTTGCCCTACTTGGCTATGCAGTTTGCCGAATACGGTGCCATGTTAATCGGGTTGCATAATCAAAAACTTTTTTCGACGGGCTCAATGGTTCTACCCGAGTCATTGGAACTGCCGAATCGTCCAGTAGGATTTGACAATGTAGTTAAGCTTGTTATGTCTGGAGACTTAGTAGAACCGTCGAAAATAGTTTCAGCATGTGAAGATTTCTGGAATGGCCTCGTAGATTGGGCAGCCAAACATGATTACGTAATGAATTCAAAACGAATCCCTTTTTGATAAATGGCGAAATCTTTTAGCGACACTTACAATAATATATGATGATTTATATACATCTGATTTGATACATCGACCAATTCTTGTGGTGAGAGGTTTGAAAATAGCAAGAACAACAAATTAACCATTGAAGGAATAAAAAGTATTTTAAATGCTTAAAGCTTACTTGATTTTCCTTTAAAACCAAGCACCTATCGTGGTGTTCAGAGTGTAGAGAAACCCCATTTTCAAAAATGGGGTTTCTCTACTTAAAAAAGGCATTCTCTTTGTGAGAATGCCTTTTTTAAGTACAATAATTTGTTCAATGTCACTTCTATGGTGTCAATCTCACAACTGTTATACTGGCAGTAATGGCATTTTTACCTGTAGTAAAAGCAGTTGTAGCAGCGAGATGTCCGAGACCTCCTCCCGGGGTCCTGTTAATTAAGCGTAGTGTTGCAGATATGCCAGGAACAGTGACAGGAATCGTCCCTATTATTCTTGGTTCGATTAACGACGGAGCAGGTTGAGTTGCTGCGAATATATAACTTTCAAGAACATTGGAGCCATTTAACTGCAATTCCGCAGCTATAACTTCTGGTGCACCACCAAATGCTAGTGGATCTCCTTCAAGTGAATAATTCACTAAATACGTGGCCCGTGCGGGAGACGAACCGACGCCCGTTTTGGGCACGGTGTGGTGGCTATCCACTCTGGATCGTACTGGATAATCAACACCCTTGATAATGAACAAGTACAAATGTATCATCACCTGGTATAAAGGAGCCTTTACTATGTAGCGACTCAAAATTTTTAAATATATTGAACGGCATTGCACAGTAGTGCATATAGATATAAAAAACAGCAGGCATTAGCCCGCTGTAATTATAGAAAAAGTCGAGTACAAGGGGAATTTTCTTTCCCCTACTAACATACTATGACGTTTGTTTGCTTGGCGCTACATGGGACAAGCTGCTTTCTGTTTCTATGTAGCAATGTGGGCAACGAGCAAGCGGGTTAAAGCCTTCCGAATACAGCTTTTTGTACCAATATTGGAGTAGTAGGCAACAGTATGTCATTAAGAAAAAAATTCTTTACTTAATAATTTGATGTAAAGGTAATTTAGGGGCTGCAAAAGGGGCAGTCCCTTTTTGCAGCGGAAGAAATTTGCCAAAAGAGTATTGTGACTCAGGAAAATCTTGAAGTCTGAGGTTCTTTTATAGGCTTCTCATTCGATGATTCCCATATGCAGCAAATCCTTATAATGAATTTGCTTTGTAACAGGGAGTTGATTTTGTTTTTGATACTTTATAACAGCCAACTCGGTATTTCGATTAAATACTCCGTTACAAGTGCCATTATATAACCCGGCCGCTTGTAGCCGATTTTGTACCAATTGCACAAGTGTTCCCCGTGATCCGCGTACCAACACCCTATAAGTTACATCTTTATGTCCAGTAATCGGTCCTTCAATAATGACCTCTGTTCCTACAGGGACTAATTCATAAAGCTCTTCGATGTCCCTGTTTCTCATACGAAAACAGCCATGACTAACGTATTTACCGATGAGTTCAGGTTTATTTGTTCCATGGATACCGTATTGGCCCCATGGAACATTTAATCCTAGCCAACAACTGCCGAAACCTTTCCCCCAGCCCTGTTCCTTAGAGACAATGCGATAGATGCCTACAGGAGATGGTGTGTCAATAGCACCGGGGGCAACTTTGAAGGTTTTCAAAACGTGCCCTTCTTTTATTAGTTCAATTTTTTTGTGCCATATATTGATACGAAGTTGAACGGTAGTATTTGATTGGTTTACTTTTGTGGTCGCTAAAACAGGCATTGAAGCTACAGATATACAGATTAAGATGAAAATCATCAGTGCTCCAAGTGTTTTTGGAAAAAGACGAAACAATGAAAACATAAAGGATAACCTCTCTACATAAAAGTGAATTTCTCTTAACGTCTTGTTATGTTTAACCTAAGGCGATTTCCATAAATTATGTAAGGGATAGGTGTATTAAAAAAATGGAGATTTACCAAAATATATTTCTTAGCAAAAAGAAAATGTAATGGAACCTCCATGTTCAGTTTGTACAAATGCGCCAGCTTTAATGTTGGTACTTTAAAGAAAGGCTTGTTAACAAAATAAAAAAACACTTTCATCTGTGACTGGAGAATCTCAGGACGAATGGTTGGAGGTATTTATTCGAATCGAAACAGAGAGCTAAACCAGAAAAAGATACGTTTGGTGTCGATGAAGGACAGAAGGATTTGAGCATAAAGCTTTAAACGGAGAGCAACGCGATATTTTTCTGTTGAGAATGTGCTGGCAATGCGGCCGGTAAATAAAAAGAGAGTGAGTTAAAAAATACCCGGCGGATGTGCCAGGTATTGAACTTTAATAAGGAGCTGGTTCAGAAGTTGGCGCTTGTGTTGGTGTTGATGCGGGTGCTGATTGTTCAGCAGGTTGAGCTGCTGCTGGTTGCTGTTCTTGCCCCGTGCCTTTTTGGGCAGGAGCTTCGCCACAGCCGGCATTTAGGTTGTTAGAACGGAATAAAAACCGAACATATTATCTTATTGTTCAAAGAAGGACTAATGTCAGAGTGAGACTTTTTTATGTATAATCTTACAAGAGAGTAACTATTACGGTAGCAAACAAAGATGACGTTAAAATCCAAAATAAATAAAGAAGTTAAATAAACTTCATTCCTTTATTTGCAAACGAACAACTCCTTTTTTTATGTCTAAGAAAAGGCAAGCTGAGCCAGGGGAAGATACAACTGTTGTTGGTGAAGTTTCTGACCTAACAAGTAAGCGAGGGTGCAGGGTTGCCCCTGCTTTCCCTCACCAGTAAATGGTACTAGCGCTGTTTATTCTATTCGTTCCGGTTTGTGGCGTCGCCATTACCACCAGCACCACGCGCGTTTTCTGCGTCGTTGTTGGCAGCCTCGGCACCCTCACCTACCTGGTTGCCCAATGCACCGCCAACGACGGCACCTGCAACGGTGCCAAGCGGCCCAAAAATGGAGCCTACAGCAGCACCCGCAACACCACCGCCCGCGGTTCCTACAGCTTCACCAATGTCACCGTCAGCCGCGTTGGTCACGTTACGGCCATCAGCATCGTTCCGATTACGATCGTTGTTTTCAGCCATCCAGCTCACTCCCTCGTTTTGTGATAGGGAAGCGCTGCTTGACTAGCGCAGTCCCAGAACATATTTTGCCCAACTAAGAACAAATTTACGCACTTATGGTTCCGGGTAGATCGAGGCGAATTACTTTAATAAAACGAAAAGAAGGGTACGACTCTTTTTTATAGAAATAAGCTAAGTAAATTTATTTATATAGGGGGGCGGTATCCATTGAGAACGATCCAAAAGATGTATGAACATTTAAATTGGGCTAATCATCGTATTCTTGAAAAATTACATAATAATAAAAACGGAAACCAACAGATAATCGATTTATTTTCCCATATACTTTATACAGAACAAGTGTGGATAACTAGATTACGTGGAATGGACAGTTCGCAACTGCCCATCTGGTCAGAGGCTAATTTATCGGTCTGTGCAGAGCTGGTGAGAAAAAATCAAGATGATTTCACAGCACTTTTCGCTAATTTAACCAGCGCTGATTTAGATAATTTAATATCCTATAGAAATAGCAAAGGTAAAGAGTTTAAGACTTCTATAGAAGATATTCTCACTCATGTGGCACTTCATGGTCAGTATCATAGAGGACAAATTAACTCGCGGCTTCGAGCAAATAGGGTTGAACCAGTTAATACTGACTATATTACATTTGTGAGATAAGTAACCGGATAAAAGCTGGCAGTATATTAGGTTAGTCGTTATATAAATTACACTTGATATTTTGACACGGTAGCGTGGTTGGAAGGAGACGATTCAGAAAAAGAAGAGGGTGGATGCGCCCTGCGCTCCGGCAGAAGAAAGGCAAGCGTGTCTTTTTTCGACCGTTCCCGCCCACCGCCCTTCCTTCTTATCTCTCATCACAAGAATTTGTCAATTTATCAAATTAGATGTATATAGATATGTCGCCAATAGGCGGCTTTTTTGTTTGAAGATGATACAGTTGGCTGGAAGCTTGTCATTGTGAAAACATGCCAGTGGTTTAGTAACAGCAAAGCGATACGGATATTTCATGGTTGATTCATATTCATCAGCTTTTAAGTCTGGAAGAACAACTGTTAAATGTGCCCCGGCATTGTCAACGACCTGTAGCTTGAAGCCTTCTGGTATTTCTAGGCCTGTTAATTGCTTAACGGCACTTGATGGATTCTCCAACGCTAGCTTACGAAATTCTGAATCAACAGATGATTTTTCTTGAAATTGCTTTACTGCCTGATTTAATTTTTCGATATTCCAATCCATATCTATATCTATATTCCTCCTCTTATCGTTTGAACTTACACGTTCAGTATAATAATGAGAGGTAGATAAAACTGTAACTTAAACTACAAATCATTTAATTTTAAAGAAAAATACCCGTTCTATACAGAAGGAAATATGTTCATTTTGAAGGATTGGGGATTATTTATATCGTATTGCAGGCAGTTTTTTTACCATTACAATATGTTCTGAAGTATAAATAGGTCACGTAATTTTTATCGAACAAGCATTAAGGAGATTTTGAGCCAAAAGGGCTGGCACGCTACGTTCATGAGCAAAACCGATGAGCAGTTGAGCGGTAGCGGTGGGCATTTTCACCTCTCGCTTCTTGATAAAGAAAATAAAAATATATTCAGTGATGAGAAAGCTTCGGATGGTCTTTCGGATATTGCACGCTGGTTCATCGGCGGACAAATTCGACATGCGGATGCCATTTGTGCATTGGCTAATGGCACGGTAAATAGTTATAAGCGATTGGTGCCCAATTCATTTGCTCCTGTTTATGCATCATGGGGCTATGAACATCGCAGTACGATGATTCGTATCCCGCACGGTAGAGATAAGAAAACACACATCGAAAGCCGATTGCCAGGAGCGGACACCAATCCGTATTTGGCTATGGCAGGAACCTTATTAGCTGGCCTGGATGGAATTCGTAACAAAATTGAACCACCTGTTCCTGTTGCAGGCATTGATATTTATCGAAATCCGGGTTAACATTCCCGATTGCCGAAGCGCCTTGATGTAGCGATTGATGCTCTCTTATCCAATAAGATGTTCACCAATTTTTTTGGCTCTTGTTTTATTGATCGCTATGTAGCGCTACGTCTGCATGAATTTGAACGTTATGAACGTACGATAAGCGACTGGGAACGAAAAGAGTATTTTCATTTATTTTAGTCTTCAAGGGGAGGTCATTTGATGTATCGAGTAAGCAAAGAAAATCTTATTTATGCAATGTCACCGGAAAATGAACCTGTGTTGCGGGTACCGTCAGGCAGTACTGTTATTTTTGAAACGTGTGATTGTTTTGAAGATCAAATTCAGTCAGCAGATACTCCGTTTGAAGCGCTTGACTGGAATCGAATTAATCCGGCTACAGGTCCTGTGTATGTCGAGGAAGCTGAACCCGGAGATATTCTGGTGGTGCGGATTGAAAAGATACGTATAGCCGAACAAGGTGTGATGGTTACGGGTCCAAACCTTGGAGTGATGGGTTTTGATTTCACAAACAATCATATTCAAATGATACCGGTACGGGATCACAAAGTGATATTGTCTGATAAGCTGGAAATCCCTGTGAATCCTATGATCGGTGTAATCGGAACATCTCCTACTCAGGAGAGTATTTCATGTGGTACACCTGGTGGACATGGTGGGAATATGGATTGCAAGCAAATACGTGAGGGTTCCACTTTGTTTTTGCCTATAAATGTTCCCGGCGCACTTTTTAGTCTTGGAGATTTGCATGCGGCCATGGCGGACGGCGAAATCGCTGTATGCGGTGTGGAAATTGCCGGAGAAGTCACGGTTACATTGGAGGTACTCAAAGGAAAATCATGGCCTTTGCCAATGATTATTAATAATGAGCATCTTATTACCATCTCTTCTGAGAAAGAATTAGATAAAGCAGCTGATCAAGCCGTTATTAATATGGTGAATTTTTTGTATGAACAAGTAGAAGTGTCAAAAGAAACAGCAACATTTTTGCTTTCGATTGCCGGAGATTTGCGCATATGTCAGGTGGTCGACCCGTTAAAAACAGCACGCATGGAATTGCCTATGCAATATGTGAAAGCGCTAGGGTTAAATTTAAACCAATATTTGGTGAAGTAGGTGGACACAGTGGATATACAAATGGAACAAAAGTCCGAAGCAACGTTCGGTTACAAACAAGAACTGAAACGTGCGCTCACCTTTCGTGATTTATTGGTTTATGGTCTGATTTTTATGGTGCCGATCGCTCCGTTTGGTATTTATGGACAGGTTGCGCAAGGTTCAGGCGGCATGGTAGCACTAACCTACCTTATTGGCATGGTAGGCATGATTTTTACAGCGTTAAGCTATGCGAGAATGTCAGAAGCTTTTCCTATTGCAGGCTCCGTGTACTCGTATGCACAAAGAGCGATGAACCCATCCATCGGTTTTTTTGCAGGATGGGTCATTCTATTAGATTATATTCTTACACCTTCTTTGTTGTATCGTTGCTATTTGTCGGCATCGGCCTTATTGCGATTGCGAAAGGAGTGGGGAACGGTTTTACGATAAAGCCCGTATATGATTCTAATCATTTTAGCTTGCCGCTCGTTATGGGGGCTGTATCCATTGCGGTGTTAAGCTTTCTTGGTTTTGATGGAATCAGCACGCTTGCAGAAGAGACAAAAGGCGGAACAAAAACCGTAGACAGAGCTGCCATTTTTGCTTTACTGGGAGTAAGGTTTCTTATTTATCATCCAGACATGTATAGCCGCCTGGATATGGCCGGATTTCACTACATTTAAAAATGCAGATGTAGCTTTTTATCAAGTAGCTGAATTGGCTGGTGGGCCATGGCTGAAAAATCTATGTATTATTGCTACGGCTATCTCTTGGGGATTAGCGAATGCATTGGCAGTAGGTCTGTTTTTTATGGATCAGCTAGCTGCACTTGCTTCACTGGTTAACTTTGGAGCTCTAACAGCCTTTTTGCTTCTTCATGTATCAGTCATCAATTATTTTATAATTAAGCAGAAATCTACCCGCTATGTTCAACATTTGACTCTTCCGCTAATAGGGTTCATTATTATCGGATACGTATGGTACAGTCTTGATGCTTTATCCAAAGAGTTAGGTTTTATATGGTTAGGTGTCGGTGTTATTTACTTTATTTTTTTAAAATTAAGTAAAAAAATCACTGATTATAAAAGAATAGAACTTTTTTGTCGATTCGCTCATAAATGCGAACTACGTACAGAAAAAAATATAAATAGAAATGTATGAGCCTGAAACTTTTGCTATATTAACAGTTTCAGGTTCTTTTTCTTTGTGGAAGCCCTGCTTTGGAAATAACCACGGGTACTATTTTGTAACCTAGTTACAAAATAGTACCTACTTGTTTCTAACTAAATTTATGATATATGCTATAAAATAAGAAGTTAGAAAGCGATGGATTTTTTGGTCACTTCAACAAGATGAGCTTTGCTTAAATCAATAGCAACCAAGAGATACTAAATAGTATTCTTACAAGCTGTACCATAAAAAAACAGGAGTGAGAACCCATGAATTCAAAATATGAACCATTGTTTGAGTCATTGACGTTACGCAGTGGCATTCAATTAAAAAACCGTATTGTTATGGCACCGTTAACGAACTTTTCCTCGAACGCGGACGGAACCGTTTCAGATGCTGAAGTCGATTATTATATTCGTCGGGCAAAAGGTGTTGGCATGGTCATTACCGCCTGTACATATGTGACTCCGAACGGGAAAGGGTTTGCCGGTGAATTTGCTGCTGACAGTGACGAGATGATCCCTAGTTTACGCCGGTTAGCCACCGCACTGAAAGAACAGGGCACGAAAGCTGTGTTGCAAATCTTCCATGGGGGAAGAATGTGCCCGCCTGAGCTTGTACCGTATGGAGAAATAGTAAGTGCGAGCGATATTGCGCCTGAACAAGCAGGAGCTGTTGTGCCTCGTGCGCTAACAGATAAAGAAATCGAAGCATTGATACATGCTTTTGGTGAGACTACACGCCGGGCGATTGAAGCCGGTTTTGATGGAGTAGAAATACATGGAGCTAACGGGTATCTGGTCCAACAGTTCTTTTCTCCTCATTCAAATCGCCGTAACGATCGGTGGGGCGGAAGCTTGGAAAAACGGATGGCATTTCCCTTAAGAATTGTAGATGAGGTAAAACAGATTGTAAATAAGCATGCAAAACAACCTTTCCTTGTCGGTTACCGCTTGTCACCGGAAGAGGCGGAAACTCCCGGAATCACTATGGCTGATACGCTTGTATTTATTGATGCACTTGCAGAGAAGCAACTCGATTATATGCATATTTCGCTTATGGATTTTTGGTCTAAACCGAGACGCGGCGTTGAAAGCACACGGTCACGCATAGAAATAATTCAGGAACGCGTCGGTCATCTCGTACCGATCATCGGCGTCGGCTCCATTCATACGCCGGATGATGCGCTCAAAGCTGCACAGACTGGTGTTCCATTACTTGCACTCGGCCGTGAAATCATTATTGAGCCGGAGTGGGTAGAAAAGGTTAAGCAAGGTCGTGAAGCAGAAATCCGAACAACTGTGTCAAAGGATGATCAGGCTCGTTTAGAAATTCCGAATCCGCTTTGGCAGGCGATTATAAATACACCGGGTTGGTTCCCTGTCGTTGAGAAGGTTAGAACATCCGAGTAAAGACAGAACTCAAAAATCCAATCTTGAATGCATTCAAGATTGGATTTTTTTATTAAATAAGCAAAAAAATTCAAATACGAAAATTGTCGAACGGTTAGCTATTTATTATTTATAATATTTACAATATAATATCGATGTATATAGGTAAAATATGGATGGAGGCGATGAGGTGGTTACGTCTAGGGAGTATAGATTAGGCGTATTGAGAGGTATTTATGTAAGACATCTACGAAGTCGTGGTAATACAATAAGTATATATATAAAAACCAGGACAGAGCTATTGGCGTATACATATTTAGCTAAACGCGGATTTATAAGCTTGGAACAGGAAGATGCTGCTTCATTGCGATTTAGTGTAAGCCTGCTTCAGGCAGGGGTTGATTACATAGAGAGTTTGGAAATTAAGCAGGGTGCAACCGTATAAGTGATTATTTATTGAAAGCGGTTGCGCCATTAGTACAATGAGTAGAAGTAAAGGGGGATTGTTAACAGAAGCCGTCTCTTAGAAAAGAACGGCTTTTTTGCATGCTTTAGAGCAGCATAATTTAGTGAGAACTTTCAAAAATATTGCTATTATTATTCATTATATAGATACTATATAAATTACACTTGATATTTTGACAGGGGAATGTGGTTGGAAGTAGGCGATTCAGAAAAAGAAGAGGTTGGATGCGCCCTGCGCTCCAGCAGAAGAAAGGCCAGTGTGTCTTTTTCCGACCGCTCTCGCCCACCGCCCTTCCTTCTTTTTTACCTCTCACCACAAGAATTTGTCGATGTATCAAGTCAGATGTATATAGCTTTAATGGAAGGGAAAAGAGGAGTTATATGAATAAAGCTACAGCTTTGCTCTGGGTCGCCGTTATTTTGTGGGGAGTTGCTATTGCGCCTACCAAGTGGGCATTAGAGTCTTTTTCTCCCTTGCTTCTTATGTTTTTTCGTTTACTGTTTTCTGGGATACTTTTTGCGCCTTATGTTTTACGAAAGAGAAAGCTCAAAGGTATGTCTATTCCATGGTTACGATTGTTCATTCTTTCTTTTACAGGGGTGGCGGGATATTTTATGCTAACCTCTTCCGGGATTTCTCTTACAAGTGGTACACATGCAAGCATCATTGATGCGAGCCTGCCCTTATTTATTATCTTGTTTGCAGCTCTTTATTTAAAGGAGAAAGTAACCTATATGCAATGGATCGGGCTCGCTATAGGAATATTCGGGGTGCTTCTTATTTCATTGCCGATGCAAAACGCAGGGACATTGGAAATGAACGGTTCTTCTTTTATTGGTGATATGTTGATTCTTGCAAGTACATGGCTGTTTGCCTTTTATACAATACAGATGAAACGACCGCAGGCGGAAGCGAAGCTGCCTAGTGAGGCATTTACGGCGTTGACATTATCCCTAGGAGCGATTATTGTCTTTCCTTTTGCGCTTGTTGAAGTGTTTGTATATGGATGGCCGGAGCATATTACCGCAAAAAGCTGGTGGAGTCTTTGCTTTCTAGTAATAGGCCCTTCTATTATGGCTTATAGGTGCTGGAATAAAGCATTAGAAAAGGTTTCAGGCGCTACGAGCGGTTTTTATATGAATATGCTTCCTCTAATAAGCATTTTGGCTTCTATTGTTCTTCTGCAAGAGCAAATGACCGTAAGAATCCTAATAGGCGGAGCGTTCGTACTGTTGGGGGTGGGAATAGCGGAAAAAGCATCACGCAGTCAGCAGAAGGAAGCTTTGTGTAACCTTACCGGTGAATAATAATACGAATACAATGATTACTAATGATGAAGGAGAGATAATATGGGTAATACTATTCAGGAGTCCTCTTACCTTCCTCTGTTTGATTCGATTCCACTAGGCATTATTTTAGTAGATCATAATGACCGAATTCTTCATATAAATCGATTTGCGACCGAACACTTATGTGTTACATCAGAAGAGAGAACACCGCTTTTTTTGGCTGATGCTTTTTCTTTTCTATCTATAGATCAATCGGGAGGGATACAAGATAATTTTCATTTCGTTATCGGAGAAGAGACCTTTTTAGCACAGAGATTACCGCTTTATGATAACGAAGATATTGAAGGAAACATTCTTATTTTTCAGCATACATCTACGCTAGAGAAAACAGTAAAGGAACTTGATTTATATAAAAATTTAAGCCTGGATTTAAAGGCTATTTTTGATATTTCGTATGATGTGATTTATGTTTCAGACGGGGATGGGATTACGTTGCGTGTAAGCTCAGCATGTGAAACCTTATGGGGGTATAGGGAAGAAGATTTGATAGGGAAGAGTACATATGAATTAGAGAAAGAGGGGGTTTTTTGTCCATCGATTACTCGTCTTGTACTGGAGAAGCAAGAGCAGGTTTCCATGATACAGACAACAAAGACAGGTCGCCGGCTAAAAGTGGTAGGTACACCCATAAAGGATAAGGATGGCCATATTATCCGTGTGGTTAATGCTTCACGCGATATTACAGAGATAAGCCAGCTCCAATCCGAAATTCAGATGTTAAAGCAGTTGACAGAGGGATACCGTAAGGAAATAATGGACCTTCGTGCACAGAAGGAATTTGAGAAAGAAATGATTTATCGAAGCGAGAAAATGGAGAAAGTAGTTTCATTTTCGCAAAAGGTGGCAAAGGTAGATTCTACCGTTCTCCTGCAGGGAGAATCGGGGACCGGAAAGGAGGTAATAGCCTCTTACATTCATAAGTGGAGCCGACGGAGCAAAGGGCCATTTATTGCTGTACATTGCGGGGCGATTCCACAAACACTGCTGGAAGCCGAGTTATTCGGTTATGACGATGGAGCAGAAGTGAAGGTAGGAGCGATCGAAATGGCTAATGAAGGTACTTTGCTTCTAGAGGAGATTGAGGAGATTCCTTTAGCTCTGCAAGTAAAGTTGCTCCGTGCCATACAGGAAAGAAGGATGACGCGGGTTGGCAGCAAAAAGTTGATTGAAGTGAGCCCAAGAATTATTGCAGCCACAATGCATGATTTAGAAGAGAGAGTCCAATCAGGTACGTTTAGAAAAGAGCTCTATTATCAGCTTAATGTGATACCAATATGTATTCCACCGCTTCGTGAGCGAAAAGAGGATATTATCCCTTTGATTCTTCATTTCGTGCAGAAATTAAATCAAAAATATGAAATGAGGAAAAGGTTCAAACCTGAGCTTTTGAAAGCGTTACAGGAATATGAATGGCCTGGTAATGTTCGCGAACTTCAAAATTTAACGGAGCGATTACTCGTCACAGCAGAGGGTGATTGGATTGATGCAGAGTATGTTCCAAATTATATATATAAGAATAGTAACAACAAAAAGGTTGTTCAGATTCACAACATTATCCCTTTAAAAGACGCTATAGAGCTTCTGGAGAAGGAATTATTAGAATTAGCTCAGAAACAGTATGGTTCCACAACACGAATTGCTGTAGCTTTAGGTGTAAATCAGTCTACGATAAGCAGGAAATTAAACAAATTGAAAGAGAAGTAAGTGTTTATGCGTTTAAGCATATTTATCTATGCTTAAACGCATAGGTTTTGGAGAGAGAATTTTTTGCAATTTGTAAACAAAATAAAATGATTCTTTTGAAAAACTATGCTTAAATGCATGGTTTTTTATGTTTGATAATATTGTTATGCTTTAAACCGTCATGCTATAAAGAAATAAGACGTACAGGGGGCGGTTTTTAAAAAAAACAGCAATATGTGAAACCGCTACCAATACAGCTAAAGAATAAGGGAGGGTGAAGTAAAGGATGAATGGGAAATATCGTTATTTGATTATGGCAATGATTGTATTTATGACGGTCGTAAATTATGTTGACAGAGGAGCAATTTCTTATGCACAGCAAGCAATTATTGAGGAATTCGGATTGGATCCTAAATCATGGGGAGAAATTCTAGGTTACTTTGGATATGGCTATATGTTTGGGGCGCTATTCGGAGGTATGCTTGCCGATAGAAGAGGACCGAAATATGTTTGGCTGCTGGCGGGTACAGCCTGGTCTATTTTTGAAATCGGCACCGCCTATGCAGGTGATATTGGAATGGCTTTATTTGGTGGGTCTGCCCTGGCAGGCTTTGCTGTATTCCGTGTGCTATTCGGATTGGCTGAAGGGCCGACCTTCTCAACGATTAATCGTACGATGGCGAATTGGGCAGCCCCTAAAGAAAAAGGATTCGCAACTGCGCTTGGTCTATTAGGTACTCCGCTAGGAGCTTTATTGACCGCCCCTATTGCAGTAGCCATATTGTCGGTAACGAATTGGAAGAACATGTTTTTAATTCTCGGTATTATCGGTTTAGTATGGGTCATTGTCTGGGCGAAGATGTTTACAGATCTTCCAGAAGATCACCCTAAAGTATCGAAAGCGGAATTAGCCGAAATTCGTTCAAAAGAAGACTTGTTAAAATCAGAGACGAGCTTAGCTGAAGCCAAGCAAATTCATGTGCCGTGGTACGCTTTCTTCAAAAACCCGACGTTAGTAATGAATGCGATAGGTTATTTTGCTTTTCAATATGTGAATTTTTTGATTTTAACGTGGACACCAAAATATTTGCAAGATACGTTTGATTTTAAACTGTCCTCTTTATGGTATTTAGGAATGATTCCTTGGATCGGCGCCTGTTTTACAGTATTAATTGGCGGCAAGATTTCAGATGCGTTGCGTCGCAGGACAGGGAACCTTCGCATTGCGCGATCGGGTTTGGCTGTAGTATCCCTATTTCTTACTGCTGTTTGTTTTATGTTCATTCCTGCTGTAGAAAGTGTTGGAGCGGTTCTCGCGCTTATGGCTATCGGTAATGCCTTTAATTTTCTGCCCAACTCTGTATATTGGACCGTCATTATTGATACAGAACCGGCGAAAGCAGGAACATTCGGCGGAGTAACGCACTTCTTTACAAATATTGCTACGATTGTTGCACCTACATTAACAGGAGCACTCGTAGCAAGTAGTGGATATAAAGCGATGTTTGTCGCTGCTGCTGTCGCCGCTGCAATCGGAATGGTTGCCATGGCATTTGTCAAACCGGGAAGAAGCAACACAATTTCAGGAAAGTCGATAACCTCGTAGTCATACACTACTCTTGTGACTAGGAGTTACTATATAGAAGAGTGAGAGGAGAATATATGTGGTAAATTTGGATATTTTGCATTTAGATATTTTTGGTCTATCATGCAAAATTCGCAATAAGGAAATCTCGCCTGTTGAAATTACTCAGCAGCTTTTGAAACGAATTGAACAAATAAACCCTTCTATTCAAGCGTTTATAACGGTTGCTTCCGAAGAAGCGATTACTTCTGCCAAAAAGGCGGAGGCGGAAATAGTAAGAGGAGAATGGAAGGGCCACCTCCATGGTGTTCCAATCGGATTAAAGGATTTAATTTATACGAAAGACATAAGAACAACGATGGGCTCGAAAATATATCGCCATTTTGTTCCTGATTTTGATGCAACGGTTGTTCAGAAACTAAAAAATGCGGGAGCCATTCTTATTGGAAAGCTAAATACGCACGAGTTCGCTTATGGACCTACCGGAGATGTTTCTTTTTTCGGGCCGGTCCGAAATCCGTATAATACCAATCATATGTCTGGTGGATCGAGCAGCGGATCGGGAGCGGCGGTTGCTTCCGCGCTTTGTTTCGGCGCGCTGGGAACAGATACCGGTGGTTCTATTCGAATTCCCTCCTCGGCCTGTGGGATTGTAGGAATGAAGCCGACATTTGGGAGGGTCAGCAAGCATGGTGTATATCCGTTAGGTTACACTTTGGATCATGTTGGACCAATGACGAGAACGATAAAAGATAACGCTCTTTTATTAAATGTTTTAGCAGGGTACGACCCGCGAGATCCGTACTCGCGTAAAGAGGAGGAAGAAGATTTTTCCCGCTATATCGGAGACAGCGTGAAAGGAATGGTTATCGGAGTACCTTCCGCCTTTTATTTTGATTGTCTCGAAGATGAAGTGAGGGACCGTCTGGAGGCAGCGGTGACTATGTTTCAAGAAATGGGGGCGCAGTGTAGGTCGGTTGATATTCCCGTTCTTTCCCACACTTCATGGGCACAGCTGAAGACATTGCAGAGCGAAGCCTACACCGTACACGAAGAGCATCTTAAACAGGAGAGTGAGAGCTTTCATCCCGAAGTACTTGAGCGCCTGATGCTGAGTGCAGAGGCGAAGGGCTATGAATATGTGCAGGCACAAATGATTCGCAGGCAAGCTTTGGAATCGTTTGAGAAAGTTTTTGAACATGTAGACGTGCTAGTAACCCCGACACTTCCTATTCTACCTCCAGAAATTGGACAGAGGGAAATTCAGGTGAAAGGACAGATAGAACAGGTTCGTGCTGCTTTGCTTCGCTTGACTGGGCCAACTAACCTGACAGGGCTTCCAAGTCTGTCTATGCCGTGCGGCTTTTCGGCTACGGGTCTGCCGATTGGGATGCAGTTAATCAGCCGGCCCTTGAATGAAGCGATTTTATATCAATTCGGTGCTGCCTTTGAGAATGCGGCGGGGATTTCTTCTTTAAAATGGGAGATTGAAGAGGTATAGAAAGATAGGAGAAAGCGCTCCTGCCTTAGAACAAAATGTTAACGTACTTATCGCGATACTTACAGAGTCATCATGGATGAAAACGATTGTATCTGTAATAAAAGCCCGCGGACGGATGGATGGTGACTCCGAAGCGGGCTTTGCTTTCGTTTACGACTGTTTGTTTTTCCTATATTTTACCGAAGGGGTGTGGTACGTTATATAATAATAAGTAAGAATGTACTACTATAGGAAGAAAGCATATACCGCTTTTTTATTCATTAAAAAAAATGCCGACATATAGATGTCGGCATCTTGAGCTTGTAAGTTAGTAGTTATCTTACAGCTTTACAACGTTTGCAGCTTGAGGTCCGCGGTTTCCTTCAACGATGTCGAATTCTACGCGTTGTCCCTCTTCTAAAGATTTAAATCCATCGCCAGTGATAGCAGAGAAATGTACGAATACATCGTCGCCGCCTTCTCTTTCGATAAATCCAAAACCTTTTTCTGCGTTAAACCATTTTACTGTACCGTTCATGTAAGAACCTCCAAATAATTTAATCAATATGCAACTTCTATTTGCCATAAAAATAAAATTCACATATTATTACGGACAATATATTGAAAATACAATCCCTAATAACATGTGAATTATACATTTCAATATCTGTAACCTATTTATAGTATTAGTATACCATCGTTTTAAAAAAATCATACCATTTTAAAGAAAATAAAAAGCTTGACATATCATTCCATATAGAGTATTGCAGAAGTGAAAGGTGCATGTATTTTTGGTAATGACGGCGCCCAAGCTGGAGGAACGCCGTCTATGTTTTCGTTCTGGAGAAGAAACGGCGAAAGTATTTGTATATCACAAATAATATAAGAGCCCAAAATAATAAGCCAATAAAGGAAAAACCGAACCCATACACTCCGCTAAAAGGGTGTAGGATGCTCCCGAAAAGTGCCCCTAGACCAAATGCCCACAGTCCGCGTCCTATACCAGGAGAGGGAGTCGGCCTTGTGGCAGGAGCTTCGTATCTAGAACGGTATCCTCCATCCGCTGGCCTTCGTGGAGTGATGCCGACCCCACCGCGACCTCCTCTGCCGCCTCTGGTTATTTCGGTTTTTGATTCAATGGGGGGCTGAGACTGTACGTTGCTGTTATGCTGTTCAGTTTGATTAGGCATGGCAGACGTCGAGCATGAAGTTAGAAGCGGTATGGTTATGGTGTATGTTGCAAGAAGTGAAAATATCAGCCTTTTCATGATACATCTCCTGTTTTTAGAATTTCAATCGCTATAGTCATCCCCAAAACGTGAAATGCTATTCGTTTATATTGAGAATGGTTGACAACATAAGAATCAAGTGCATGTATAGTACCTAAGAAAGAGAAACGGCGAGAGCAACTGGTTTGCTCTCGCCGTTTCATTAGATTTATTATAAATTGAAATCGCTTACGATTTTGTTTTCATTTGATTTATCTCACTAATAAAAGCCGCACACTGTCGAGCGATCAGCTCTTTATCATTATCAAGTGTTGCGACATGGTACGAATTTTCTAGAACGACTTTTTCTTTGAGCTCAGAGGTAATATGGGCAAGGATATAGTCAGAGTCCTCAGGCGGCACAACATGGTCCTCACGGGATACAAGCACGAGAGTAGGGCATGTAACGGCAGAGAGGCGGGATGCTACAATATCTTTGAATGTAAGAAATTGTTTAACGGAAGCGACTGGTGTCTTGGAATATGCCAGTTCAGCTACGTCAGGAGCCTTGATATCCGAGCCGATGGCATCGAGGTAACGGGTTGTCTCTTTGGCTAGTGGTTCGAAATTCTTGACACGGACAGCCGCATTAATCAGCATGATGCCTGCAATATCCGGGTATTCTTCAGCAAGGTGCAGAGCAATTGTGCCTCCCATGGATAATCCGACCACAAAAACCTCACGGCAGGCCGCCTTCAGCTTTTGGTACCCTTCTTCCGCTGAAGCGATCCAATCTTCATATGAAGTCGCTTCCATATCTTCGTAATGCGTACCGTGTCCTTTCAGCCGAGGAGCGTATACGGTAAAGCCGACCTGTGCCAGGAATTCCCCGAGGAAGCGCATGCTTTGCGTTGTGCCGGTAAAACCATGCTGTACAAGCACGCCAATGTCGCCGCCTTCCATGAAAAAAGACTCTGCATTTTGAAGTACAGGGTATTTCTCTGCCATGTTCCATCCCTCCCGAATCATAAGAATATCATACTGCATTCTCCACTCTTATTTTATCAAATATTTTACAGGCAAGCAGCAGATATTTTCTCTATACATATTAACGAACGTATATTCTTGTTTTATAATGGAAGAAAAAACGGGAAAAGGAGCGGGTAGAGTGAAGAAAAAGATTTTGCTGTGCGACATGAACTCATTCTTCGCATCCGTTCATCAAAGCTATAATCCACAGCTTCGCAATAAACCTGTAATTGTGGCTGGAAACCCTGAGAAGCGCAAGGGCATTGTTGTTGCTGCGAGCTATGATGCAAAGGCAAAAGGTGTTTATACGACCATGCGCTTTTATGAAGCTCGGAAGCTATGCCCGGAGGCTGTGTTTGTACAGCCGAACCATGCCCTGTACCGGCGTTATTCCGAAGCAATTATGCGTTTTTTACGCCGGATCGCTCCCTGTGAGGTCGCTTCTGTAGATGAAGCCTATCTTGATATTAGTGAGCTTGTGGCAAAAGGACATACGGCGCGTATAGTAGCAGAGTACATTCAAAGCAAGCTGTATCAAGAGTTACTCATACCAAGCAGCATCGGAGCAGGGCCGACGAAATTGATTGCCAAGATGTGTGCGGACGTGAAAAAGCCAGGTGGCTTTGTCGAGATGGGTGTCCGGCAATACAAAACATTTTTTTGGCCGCAGGTGGTCGGAAGTCTGCACGGGTGCGGGAAGAGTACCGTTGAGCGTCTGCAGCGCAAAGGTATTTATACGATTGGTGAATTGGCGATACAGCCTGCAGAGCATCTGCGCTCCTGGTTCGGAAAGAAAGGGGAGTATCTTCATCTAGCAGCAAATGGAACGTATGAATCACCGGTGAATCCAGAACGGCAAAAAGGAGAGAAAAGCATCGGCTCATCGCGCACCTTCGCCTTCGATACGATGGATCAGGCGCTCATTGCTAAAACAGCGCGTGAATTTAGTGAGAAACTGGCAGACAAGCTGAAGCGGAAACAGAAGAAGACAAAAACGATTGTTGTAGAAGTGAAGTTCGATTACCGTCAAGCCGTGTCACGCAGCTTGGCATTGGCAGGTGCAACGGATGAAGCGGATGAAATTTATCGGGCGGCCATGCAACTATACGAGATATATTTTTCGACACAGCCACTTCGTCTGTTTGGTATTCGGCTTCATCATCTAACAGACGAAGAATATGAACAGCTTCGTTTTTCATTTTGAAGGGATATACTGTCTCATAAGCAGGAAAGCCGCCCGATGAGGACGGCTTTTTGTGTGCAAGCAAACTATGCCCGTATGTCAATACGGTTACCTAGATGCGGCTGCACGCTTTTTTCTAATAGTTCCATCATTTGTGCGCCAGCTTCCTTTTGCGTATCCATGGCTTTTTTAGTAACGGCCAGGCTAACGGCAGTACCAAGTGAAGCGGCTTTTAATGATGTGGCCATAGCGGCGATATCCATTCGTGTCTCCCTCCTTCTTATTCGCAGTTTTTGTTTAATCCAGATATGTGGTGTTGGGGGGAACCTATTTATCGCGTTCCAATGGACAACAAGACCACGATATGTGCAACTAACCATCAGTGAGAAAAGAAGAAAATCTTCACTCATGGAAGCTTCACTTTATATATCGGCGTATTTTCTCCTTGTAATAAATTTTAGGTGTATGGCAGGGAATGAACGGACGGAGGCGAATCAGATTATCATAATGTTATCACTTTCTTCATAAAACATAGGAATTGGAAAAGGAGTCGATACAGTAAGATGAACCAAGAAGAATATATCCGCTCGTTATTCGTTCAACCAGACGAAGTACTTGACCACGTCACCAAGAGTATTAAGCAACAAGGGATGCCCTCCATCTCTGTCTCGCCAGAGGGTGGTACATTTCTGACGATGCTTGTACGTATTGCAGGTGCGAAACAAATCCTCGAAATCGGCGCACTTGGCGGGTATAGTGGCATTTGCCTGTTGAGGGGACTTAGAAAGGAAGGCCACCTAACCTCGCTCGAATTGAAGCAGGAATATGCCGATCTTGCCCATGAAAACTTGAAAAAAGCCGGGGTGGGCGAGCAGGTAACATATCGCATCGGTGAGGCGTTGGATAGTTTAGAGCAGTTGGAGAAGGAAGGGAAAACATTCGATTTCTTCTTTATTGATGCCGACAAACCAAACTATTCGAATTATCTGGAGTACTGCATCCGCCTTGCTAATCCTGGAGCTATTATTGTCGCAGACAATGTACTATGGCATGGCCGCGTCTACGATGAAACGGATCAAGAAGACTCTACAAGAGCGCTTCGTGCTTTTAATGAAAAAATAGCGGAGGATAGCCGCCTGGAATCGCTGCTCATCCCGATTGGAGACGGCATGGCTACGGCAAGGGTGAAAGAAAAATAAGAAATTCCGGACTGTCGAAAAACTTCGGCAGTCTTATTTTATCTTTTTACAGTATGAAAATACTACGTATTAAAATAAAATGAAAAAATCTCTCTTCTCTTCTACCCAAACTACCTTATAAATGGATGAGAACGTACGCTTCAACATATAGTAAAGATGGGAGGTGAGATGATGACAATTGGATTGACAGCAGAAGAAATCAAAGAACGCCTTGCTTCCGCTTTTACTATTGAAGAGATGAAAGAGGCAGTGCAGGATATCATTATAAAAAATAACTGTCGTATTGAGCATCAATTGCCTGATTTTCTCCATAAATACTTAACGGTTAATGAATATGAAATGGATGATGAAATTGAACATGATATGCAGATAAGATTTTATTAAAAAATGTTTCATCCTCTTTTTATGGTGGTAATGATGTAGCATAAACTAACGAAAATACATAAAAGAGGATGGTTGGACGTGAATACTCAAACGATATCAACGAATGAACAGACATTTCCATTCGCTTGGATGGAGGATTTTGAAGAATACCCGGCGATGTTGGATAATACAGCGGAGCGCTCGGAATTACTTTCCCGTCTGTTGTATGAGAAATATCCGCTCATTAAGTGGCTGAACTACGAATCAGGCCAACCGGTATTGGAGCTTATCTCCAATCGAGAGACAAAAAAAATCAGGAGCATTAGGTTTGGGCATCGAACCCGAGCGAAGAAACTGGTATTCTTCTACAAAGGACAGGAGCAACAGGCATGGTTTCCGCAAGTAGAAATTAATGGTGTATTCGTCTTTATCCATCATGATGAATATCCTGTTCAAGTAGTTGAATGCACGAGCCGGTACCTAGCACTGAAATACGCACGCCGGTTTCTGGCCCGCAAACATAAGAGCGCAGTATAATCAGAACCCCTTCTGCACTATCGCAGAAGGGGTTCTTGTATTTTCATATTCTTAGGCATTGTTAGGCGCCTGTTTGCGCTTTTGGTCACTTGTTAGCCAATCGAAGCCTCGATTAATAATAAGAGCACACAATAGGGAGGCCGCAAACGTAGCTACATAAATGGCTAACAGATATAGCGTCGAAGCAAGCTTGTTATGGAAAATCCATTCAATCGTAAAATTCTCATTCATAATCCGGTTCCCATACACAATGAATGCCGGATGAAGCAGATAGATATAGAATGTAAGCCCTTTCTGAAAGCGAAGATGCAGTGCATCAATAACATAATGCAATAGGGCAGCACCTGATACGAGCAGCACGAACGTTGCCAGCACAAAAGTCAGATGGTTGGCTGTGTACAGCTTAGACGAAAGGATAAAGTAGATCATACTTAATCCGGACAGAGCCAATAATCCGACCAGAATCGTTTTCTGGCGTTCAAGGAACGTAAAAATCGTTTCCCGGTACCAATACAGTAGATGACCCAGGTAAATTGTGAAAATCCATGTCGGCAAAAAGTGACGCACTCCTAATCCAAGCCATCCATGAGCTACGATATTAATATACGCATACTGTATAACAAGGAAGAACACGCTGAAAAATGCAACCGTACGCTTTGTAAGAAGGCGGTGGAATGCATATGCGAATACGTAATACTGGCATAGCATAAAAATAAAATATAAGTGGCCTGCGGTTTGACCGGTAAGCACATCTTTCCAATCCGCCACCTGTAGTGGTATATCTTTGCGCAGGATGAAGAAATACAGAATACTCGATAGCAGGAACGGTATATAAATATACTTCATTTTTCCTTTGAAGAAGCGTTTGCCTGATACGCTTTTGCCGTTTAGGCTATGAGCCGTGAAAAAACCGGTAATAATCGCCAAAAAAACCGTGCCGTAGCGGCTAATCTGGTTCAGCGCCGTCTCCCAGAATGTCCACTGGATAAAGTCATCAACATCAGCAGTGTAATGGCCGGCAAGGACAAGGAATGAAGACAGAAGCTGTACAAAGAATAGTGAAGAGAAAAGCCTTTTATCTGAATACATATCGTTTCCTCCATTGTAAAGTTGCCTTTGTACCATCTATGCACAGATTATAAGGGTATTGAGCACTATGTCAATGTAAAATCCCCCCTATTAAAGCACAAGAGAAAAAAATAAGCAGAAAGTTTCATAAAAGTTCAACTTTATACATGGCAAGTATAGGGACTGATTTACAGGATAAGCTATAGATGGAGGTGGAAATAATGTCAAAACGTGTAAAGTATACACCTACGCTCGATCACAAGCGTCAGCAAAGCAATCAGGCAACTCCAGGTAAACAGGATAGCGAATTCGCAAGTTACACGGATACTCAAGAAACACGCATGGACAAGTTGCAGCCAGGTGGAGAATCACAGACTAAGTACCCGCGTCATGAATAGATTTGGCCCCGGAAATCCCGGGGTTTTTCAAAAAGCCTGTTGTCATGTAACAAAAGAAAAAGCCAGCGGTCATACATTGATCACATATTTGTAACCCGACATTAATATGGAACTCCTATAATATGGATATATATCTGCTATGTGTTTTATTCTTGCCAGTTGCGGTGTCTTTCTTACATAGAGTTACATATTTTAGCCTAAGGAGAGTGCTGCGGTATGGATTATAACATTATTGTCCTAAGCGGAATGATTTTTCTAATTGTATGTGCATTACTGGGAGTTGTTCCGGCCTTGCTCTATTATGTATTGAAGAAAAACGCAAGCGCATAAAAGCAATAAGCGGAAATCGTGCCTGAATGACATAGAAGGCACGGTTTTTTTGTAAGTATAATAAAGTAAATCTTCTATATCGTCCGTTAGTTGGACCGTTGCTTCGCCGCCGCATACTAACCGAACATACCGTTCGCTTTGCTCTTCGGGAAGCATATTATCGGCCTGACTTGATCACAGAGCAAGAAGTGAGTGCGATGCTCGCTCCCATGATCGCATCATTCCACTTGCCCATCTGCAGCGCTTGAATCAAGAACTCCCTCATTCCGAACTTGTCGTCATTCCGGAAAGTGGCCATTTTCTACATGAAGGGAAGTGGCAGGAAGTGAACTCTCACACCCTTTCCTTCTTATGTTAAGATATCTAACACAAAACAAGTTAACTTATGGATTCACCTTTCCGAATTCGTTATAATGAAAGGGCAAGCAAGAAGGAAAGGATGGACATACATGAGTGGTATTGTAGGTTTTTTGGGGAATCGCAGTGCGGTTCCAATTCTGCTCGATTGCCTGGATACACTGGATTATCGAGGCTACGATTCAGCTGGTATTGCGGTATCCGACACGCAGCATATTGAGATCAGAAAGACGGTCGGCAGGGTGAAAGACCTGCGTACGCACCTGCTGCGCGAACCGGTGAAGCAAGGCACACTGGGTATCGGCCATACTCGCTGGGCCACCCATGGTACGCCGTCGGTAACGAACTCCCATCCTTTAACGGGTTGCGATCATCGCTTTACCGTTGTACATAATGGAATTATTGAGAATTATCCGCAGGTAAGGCGGATGCTTGCAAAAGAAGGACATATATTTAAAACAGAGACGGATACGGAGGTTATTCCCCATCTGCTCGAAGAATATGATACAGGTGATTTAGAGACGACAGTACAGAAAGTGCTGCCGATGCTAAAAGGCTCTTTTGCGCTGGCGATTATGTCTGAAGCGCAACCGGATATGATTGTTGCGGTCTCGCAGGATAATCCACTCGTACTTGGGCTGGGACGCAGAGAAGCGTTTCTCGCATCGGATATTCCCGCGCTTTTGCCGTATACACGTCAAATTTATCCGATTAAGAACGGTGAGATTGCTACGCTTACACCAGGCAAGGTCACTCTCAAGCAAATGGACGGCACGGTGGTAGAACCGGCGTATTCGCTTGCCGATGAAACGGTATATGACATGCTTCAGCATGATTATGAGCACTACATGTTAAAAGAGATTTTCGATCAGCCGAAGGCCCTGGAAGATACGCTGGCGAATCGTCTGACACCGGACGGTGTACAACTGCCTGAACTGGAGAAGGTATGGATGGCGGAAGCACTGCAGACTTTACGTAGAATCGATATCGTGGCCAGCGGTACGTCCAATCATGCCGGCATCATTGGAAAGAAAGCGCTGGAAAAAGTACTTGGTCTGCCGGTCGAAGTATCGTATTCATCCGAATTCATCCATGAACATGCTAGACTCGATGAAAAGGCATTGGTCATCCTTTTAAGCCAATCCGGCGAGACAGCGGATACGCTCTCGGCACTGCGTGAGGCAAAGAAATGGGGCTGCCCGACATTAGCTATTACGAATACGGCGGGAAGTACGATTTCCCGTAAGGCGGATTGCACATTGCTGACGAAAGCGGGACCGGAGCTGGCGGTCGCTTCGACCAAGGCCTATACATCACAAATTGCAGCGTTGATGCTCCTGTCTCTCTGGATGGCACAGGAGCTTGAAACAGGCGATGAGGAGCAGCGAGAGAAGTTGTTGATGGCGCTGAACCGTTTGCCACGCGATGTAGACTCGACGCTGGTTATGACACACGATGCGATTGATCAATTCGCCCAGTTAATCGACGATCAGGAGCACTTATTTTTGATAGGACGAGGTCTTGATTATGTATTGGCGCTTGAAGGTGCGTTAAAGATACAAGAAGTGGCGTACATTCATGCAGACGCCTATGCTGCGGGCGAAATGAAGCATGGCACGATGGCACTCATCACGCCAGGCGTTCCGGTGATTGCCCTGGCGACCCAGCAGCGCGTGTTTGACAAGACGATCAGCAATATTAAGGAAGTAAAAGCGCGTGATGCCTTCGTTGTCGGTATTACTCGTGTTGGTGACGATTTGCTGGCGGAGGAAGTGGATGAAGTCATGTATATTCCGGATACGCATCCGTTACTGATGCCAATTTTGGCTGCGATTCCGCTGCAGCTTCTGGCTTATTATTCTGGCAAGGTGCGCGGTCACGCCGTAGACAGGCCCCGTAACCTAGCGAAAAGTTTGACGGTTGAATAGATAAGATATACCCAAAAATTGTTCATGTTGTTGATTTTATCTAATTTTGTCACATGGTTTCAAGCTAAGAATATCACAAGGGAAAGGTCTTGTATCCTTTATTTTAAAGGAATTTCAAGGCTTTTTTCTTTATTAACAGGTTTAGTATCTCTTTTATCTAAGAAATTGAACGGTCATTATATTTTTCATCTGTGTTGCAAGGTATTATGTTGATGATATCTACCTATCCACGGAAGAATCCATTTTGATCAATCTTTTTTTCAAAATGGATTCTTCTTATTTATCATAAAATGGGGTAGTACCAGCATCGATGGCACCACCCGCAAAAATAGTATTAGTCTCATCTAAAAAATCGAAACAGCGTAGTCTGGGACAAGAAAATAAAGTCCTAGACTACGCTGTTTTTATTGAACTATCGATACCCGTTAGTACAGGTAAACGGAAATCGACGAAATCAAAAAAGGCAATAAATATTTAAAATCTGCATTAACAGAAGCAGCTCATTCAGTTGGTGCTTTCAAAAACTACGTCGGTGCATTATATCGGCGAACATTAGCACGAAAAGGTAGAAAAAGAGCAGCGATTGTAGTTGCCCACGCCATGATTAGTGGGGTCTCCTCCAAGGTGGCTTGCATCGATAATCTCAAACGATTTTGTTTCGGGAAACGCGCTATACAGCTTCTCAAGTGTTGCTTTGCCAACCTCATCCACCTTGACTTGTTATTTCTACCATGGTGTTTCAGTTTTGTGTTCAATAACTTGTAATACTTTTGGTTCAAGAGCTTTTTTCATTTGTTCCTTTGAATGATTGTTTTTAGGAATTTCTCCATTTTGTTCAGCTTGAATTTGTCCTTCAGCCTGTGTATTTGCAATCACATCAATCACTTGTTGTTTAGAGACATTTTTAGATGCTGCAATCTCCACAACAGATTTACCTTTTGCTAATTCTAGTTTTAATTCTGTTGGGCTAATTTTTAGTAAAGAAAACAGTTTTTCATCGTTTAAAAAGGAATCAGCAGTATAATCAGGCTTACCATTTGTAGAGAAAAAACCTTCTACTGAAGATGTAGGCCCACCTCCGATCAGGGAAACACTTATTGTATTGCCCTGAACAAATACCTGGTAGAACGGTGTTTTTGATCCCTTTTCGGTGTAATTCAACATAAACGTTTTTTGATTCGGATTCTCCATTTGCTCCATACTAAACTCGTACTTATCAATGTTGCCATACATTTTATCAATGAGATAATCTACCTTCGCCTTGATTTCTTGATCGGTTAAAGAAATGATTGGCTTCTCCTTAGGCTCCCAATTCTCTTGATTCACGTGTTCAATCTCACCCGTAATACCGTTAGTATCAAGTCTAATCTTTTTGCCTGTTCCTCCTTTTTCCTGCAGTACGATGCTTATTTGGATCGCTTTCATTTTGGTTGAATTAGTGGGGTCTCCTCCAAGGTGGCTTGCATCGATAATCTCAAACGATTTTGTTTCGGGAAATGCGCTATACAGCTTCTCAAGTGTTGCTTTGCCAACCTCATCCACCTTGACTTGTTCAGTGGTCATTGGTGTTCTAGTAAGCATTTCAATCAGGGAAGGGGCCGCAAATACTGCGGTTGGAATCAAAATCGCAGCAGCAACTATTCCACCAATTAATCGTTTTTTCATGGTTATTTCGCTCCTTTTTCGTTGCAAATATTGAGAATAAGATTGTTCTATTCGTTTGGAAATGGCCGAAGGGCACTCCATAGTTTCTGCCTCTTTGTGCAGATGTTCACGGATTTTGCGTTCAATAGTCATTGATCTTTTCCATCCTTTCCAGGGGGAGATTCCATAAGTTTTTTCGAAGCGCCTGAAGGGCAGCATGATATCTGGACTTGACTGTACCCAGCGGAATACCGAGCAATGTCGCGATTTCCTCAAGAGTATAGTCGTGAAAAAAGCGGAGGATAATCACCGTTCGCTGTTTGTCGGTCAGTTTTTGGATTGCCTGCGATATCTCTTGGTTAGTCCCCTCCGTCATCACAGTGGGGTGATCCCAATGATGATCTTCCCGAGAGAAGATACGGATGCGTTCAAAAATTCGGAATCTCCTCCAGTTCTTGACCCGAAATCTTTGCACTTGGCGGATTACCAAGCCGTGTAGCCAGAAGTGGAAAGGACGGTTCGTATCGTAGTTGGCAAGTGAGGTCCACATTTGCATATAGATTTCGTTCATGACATCTTCCCGATCCTGCTGATGATCCACCAGAAAGGAGACCGTCCGGTAGACATCCCGATAGGTGGCCTCATACATCGTTTGAAACGCCTGTTGATCTCCTTCTATCATTTTTGTGAGTAATTGGTACATATATTCACTTTGCATTCAGAGGGCCCTCCTGAGTAAGTAGCTTACACACTATATTGTCTCTCTGTCGAAAAAAAGTTCGGTTCTTTATTTTTTTTTTGGTGTGGAGGCGTGTAAACAGGGGAAAAAGTGAGGTTTTATCGGGTAGCAGAGTGGTTTTTCATTTTACAAACCAAGCTTCACGCTGGCAACCTTCCACGATTTCAGAAGGAATTACTGGACACCGCTGTCTTGATCGACCGTCTTGTACATCATGCTCATATCATAGCTTTCATAGGTGTTTTTATATAGCATATATAGGCATCTTGAATTATTTACACATTTGCATTATTAACAGAAGGGAGTTATCCGGTGTCTCTACTACGCAAAAAAAGCAACCTATATATATACATCTGATTTGATACATCGACAAATTCTCGTGGTGAGAGGGAAGAAAAGAAGGAAGGGCGGTGGGTGGGAGCGGTTGGAAAAAGACACGTTTGCCTTTCTTCTGCTAGAAGTGTAATTTATATAAATCTCTAGAAAACAAACCTCATACTGGAGGGATTAAAAATGGAAACAATTAAAGAAATTGTAGCAGAACGAAGAACTTATACAGCTACTCAAGACACTCATTCTCATCGTTATGCTCAGCTAATCTTGCCTCTTGAAGGAGAACTTTTTATAGAGACAGGAACACAACACCTTAGACTAGATCACCATACATTATTTTTTGTTCCTCCTGAGTGTGATCATACTTTTCATGCAGTTGTACGTAACGAGTTTTTGGTTTTAGATATCCCTCATTTTATGTTAGCCAAGAGCAAGTTACAGAATAGAGGAATTTCCTATAAATTAAATAATCAATGGAAAGGGATTCGATATCTTATTCTGAATGAAATCGATAAACAATCTTTACATGGACCTGCTCTTAAAGAGCTTTATCCATATATTTCACATCATTTACTCCAAGAACAACAACCTAAGTCTATTAGGTATATTCATGAACATTACAATGAGAATATTACGGTAGATAAATTAGCCTCACTTGAACATTACCATCGTTCATATTATTCGGAATGGTTTTTAGAAAAAACTGGAAAATCCCCTTCTGCATATATACGGGAAGTGCGTTTAAATAAAGCAAAAGAATTGCTTCGTGATACAGATTTGCCTATTTTACACATTGCTATTCAAGTAGGTTTAGAACATCAATCTTCCTTAACACGTTTATTCCAAAAATATGAGGAAATAACACCAAGCCAATTTCGAACAAAGTATAAATAATGTTGCTTTGGTTTTACCTGTTAAAACAGGACGCAGTGAGGGCTAACAACTGGTTATTTATGACTCCAATTTTTGGATATATAGTAGCTGCTATTTTTTTAAACGAATCTATTACTATTTTTGATGTTACAGCAACAGTATTTGTAATAACTGGATTACTACTTTCAGGAAACATAGCCATCCACCCTATAAGTATAGTACTTTCTAACTCAAAAGAAGGTAGGGTCTCACCACACATCCATAAAGTTAAGAAATTTGTTGAATTCTTATAGACAACTGTGAAAATAAAGTTGTAGACTGGCAACGGCATCAGCTAACGGGGAGATTAGTTACTCGATAGCTTTTTCAGAAATAAATAAAGACGCTATTATTATATACGAACCAATATTCTGATTCAGAGGTGAAGAGTATGGATTTCTTTAACGAGCTGGATCGGTATATAAATGAGATTAAAGAGCGTATTTCTGCATCAGCAGCAATATGTGTTATAAAAGACAACAGAATCGTACATGAATGATATTCTGGATTTCACCATTTTCATAAGGGTGCCAGGAAGGAAGATGAACTTTCCCAGTTTAATGTTTATTTAACAAGGGTTACATAGGTTGGTCTTGCTACTGCTATCGCTATAAATGATGGCGCAATCAAAAGCCTTGATGATCCAATTAGCAGGTATGTTATGAATTACGACAGTAAAATTCTCGGTAATACAACAATAAGACATTTAGTTACAAGGACAACGGGCTTATAATTTCAAGGTAATAGCGTAGTATGTAAATTTGAAAAGGGTATATTATTTGAGGGGAAAAAACTGAGGTATTGGCAGCGATTATTAAGAATGCAACAGGAAAAACTGTTTCGAAATCATTAGTGAACGAGTGTTTAAACCTTTAGGAATGACTCAAACGGAGTGGAGAACCGAAGGTAAAGAAACCCTAGTTTGTGACATAAATGATCCTAATAGCTATCCTACTTTGAGACTTGAATCAAATGAAGGTAGTGATCGTAATCTCTATGTTAGCACGAGGGAGCTCGCTTCATGGGGGAACTTGCATCTCGGCGGAAAGAATAGATTCGATTACATTTCTGATATTCAAAGGTTTGGTAATCTTAGTCCGGTTGTTTTAAACCAACACTCTAAAGTTGGTTAGTCTAATGCAAGAAGAGACTCTCCATATCGGCTGTCATGACAATTCCTGCACCTAAACATGAGTACGGAGTGTAACTGAGCAAGTATAATGTTATGAAAACAGGAGTGTAAAGATGATTCAAACCACAGAAAAGCTTGTACAATTGTTAAGGTCTGATCCAAGGATAGATGCCAGCATTCTTATATCTTATTGCCGCATAATATCAATGTACGGAGACAAGGAGGATGCAGCGGCTTTATTTCATATCTTCACAGAGCAGCCCTCTGATTATAGGCGTACGCTATTGCTTGATTCTGTTATGAGATGCGGAGACTTGGCACTGGCTGAGGAAGTAGATCATTTTTGCTTCGATCAAGGACAACTCAAGGAAGGCATGCCAAGCGAAGTTTTACATGTACTGGGGTATATGGGGTATGAGAAATACATCGATTATATGGTGGATTGCATTTGTGCAAACGACTGGTACCTATCCAAAGATACCTGCTTGGGACTGCTGCATCTTCCTTGTGAATCGTATCAGGAGAGGTTGGAAAGTGAGTTGGAAAAGGTATACGGACAGCCGCTTTTTCCTGAATTTTTACCAGCTCTGAGTTTTAAATTTACAAATGAACAGATCGTTCCCAGGCTGCTTGCGTGGGGAGAACAGGCGTCAACGGATTGTAATGCCGGGCTGATCCTGGGCATTTCCATGTTTGGACGTACGCAAAAAGAACAAATAAAATATATATTAATGGAACCATTTTGGGAAATGTACAGTACTGGTACGGGAAGCTATTGGTGGGGCTATATGGCCATGCAAATGGTTGAGCTGACGTTCAGCGAACTCATCTCGGCTCTCAAGGATCAGACACCTGTTGTTCAAGAACAAGCAGACTGCATCCCGGACAAACGGACGATGGAACACAGGCTTCATGTACTGCACGATTTGCTGGAATTGAAGCTAATTGGTGATCCAAATCCGGTAAGGTTTGCCCCGCTCAATCAAGAGCGGATAACCAGCCTCTACCAGGATTTGTTTCAGTGGAGTAATGAACATGAGGATGACTCAGTAACAGGAAGAATCAGCAGTTACTTAGGATACGGTCATCCGCTGTTGGAGAAGTACACGCAATTAAGAATGAGAATGGAAATGGGGATGAAGCAAGAGTTGGAATTGCAGGCCTGGGCAAGCAACGGCAAAATTAATATCTAAGAAACTCCTTTATTGTTGTGGACTTCCTTATTGTTATTCATGAAATAATACTCTTTTTTTCTCCATAAGAGTAATGCCAAGGTGCTACAAGTCATTTTTAGTGCATGAAGCGATTTTTTGGGTATATTCATTTGCTAATTCCCCTTTTTTCTTTAAATTAATTTTACTTTCTGAGATAAAAAGCCCGGCTAATGTAAGAATTGTCCCGGAGGCAGTCAGATATGTTATTTGTTCATGTAAAACAATGATAGAAGTAAATAGTGTAACGATGGGAACCACGTAAATATAGACGCTAGTTTTAACGGCCCCCAACACTTTAACGGCATAATTCCATGTAATAAAACAAAGAGCAGAAGCACCAAGACCCAAGAATAATATATTGAATAAGGAAACGGGATTTGCAAAACGTTCCAGTTTCAATTGAAAGTCAAACAGAAATAAAGCAGGGAGCATAAATAAAATTCCATAAAAAAACACTCTTTTTGTTGTTTGGATCGTATGATATCCGTAATTACTGATTTTTCTAGTCAATACAGCATAAATAGCCCAGATTAGAGTAGCCAATATGGCTAATAAATCTCCTAATGGGTTTAGGTGGAAATTTGAAGTTCCGTTAAAGCTGATGAGGAAGATACCGGTAATTGCAATAACAAATCCAATGAAAAAATTGATCCGTAATGGTTCCTCTTTTAAAAATAGATACGTAAGAATAACTGTAAAAAATGGTACAACGGAACTTATTATTCCTACATTAGAAGCCATTGTAAAAGTTAAGGCGATGTTTTCTAAAAGGTAATACAAAGTGACGCCACATAAACCAGCACATGCAAAAGTGAGCTCATGTTTTTTATTGGTTACTTTCAGTCGGTATGGGTATACAACTATTAACACAATAAATCCTATTACAAAACGAAAAAATAGGATATCAATAGGAGAAAAATTATTTAATAAAATTTTTGTAGCAATAAATGTTGTACCCCAAATCAAAATGGTGATAAGTGCTGATAAATGACCAGCAGTATTTTTGTTTTTCATTATCTCATCCTTTCCTGTAGTTGATTATTTAACATGGTGAATAAAAATATTTTGGTACTGTCCAGGTGTCAGTCCGATAAACTCCATAAAGAAATGGCTAAAATGACTTTGATCCACAAAACCGCTTTGCAGGGCGGCATCTAACGGTTTCACTCCTTGTTCCAATAGCTTCTTTGCTTCATTGATACGTACCGTTTGCAGATACCGATATGGGGTAATTCCTCGAAATCGGGTAAATGAACGCAACAAAGAATATTTATTCATATTTGAAATTCTTGCTAAATCATCTAAAGTAATACGCTCTTTATAATGTGCTTCTAGGTGCTGACAGATATTTCTGATTTTTTGTTCGTTCACTCCATCTTCTGTTTCTTTGGGTGTCTCGGCATATTCTTCAATTAATTGTTCAATAAGGAAATAAAATGTTTCTTCCTTCTTAAAATTGGGTGATTCGTTCATAATCATCTCATGAAGATTATGTAATAAACTTGTTTGTTCACTTCGATAAGCAACTGGATTCGTGAAATGAGGAAGATAATCTGTTCCGGTAATCTCTTTTGTCACTTTTCGCATAATTTCAGGCTTAATATTCAAACAACGATAAGCTAAAGTTTTGTTGTCAATCTGTTCACAAGCATGGTTATCTAGGGGATTAAAAAATATTAGATCACCTGTACCTATGACATACTCTTTGTTTTTGCAAGATAATCGTCTTTGTCCATTTTCTATAAACCCAATTACATAGTATTCATGGAAGTGATTTGGGAATTTTTGCATGATTCCATGAAAATGGTAGGCTTCAATTTGTAAATCATGATCGAAGCGAACCGTTCTTTCTTCTTGTACCATATGAACAACCTCTTTTCGCTATTATGAAAGTAAGTGTAGCACATATTTTTTAACTTCTATTGTACGATATTGACTAAATAAAAAATGGGCGTGGCAATTATAAAGACTGCTACGCCCATTTTTTATTTTAAAACGCCCTACCTGGTCAGATTAATAAAAAATATTGTTAAATTCGGGTTACAGTTCAAGTCCAGGACAATGTCACGTATTTATGAGTTTGAACGTTCTTTCAGGGAAATCTCGAGGAGCTTCCGACTCCCTTAGATAAACGTAAAAAATGTTGATTTCAGAGCAATTACTTCTCACCCTGACATGAATTGTTTCTCCTATTCTTTTCATTTAAAATATTTTAGGAAAGGGAGTGTTATTGGAATGGATATGAACATTTTCATTGTTGAAGACGATACTTCCATATTTGATTTGCTAAAGGAAAGGCTAGAGAAATGGTCTCTCCATGTTACAGGACCGGATAATTTCCATGATGTATTGGGGTCTTTTTTGAATGAACAACCTCATCTTGTCATCTTGGATATTCAACTCCCAAAGTATGACGGCTTTCACTGGTGTCGCGAGATTCGTGCAGTATCGAAGGTACCCATTCTTTTTCTATCTTCTAGGGATCACCCGATGGATATGGTTATGGCAATGAATATGGGAGCGGATGACTACATTCAGAAACCGTTCAACATGGATGTATTGCTTGCTAAAATTCAGGCCATTCTTCGTCGCACATATGCCTACGGAGAAGAGACGGCCGATATTATCGAATGGAATAGTGCACTCATCGATATGAAACGTGGCGTAATCCGTAAGGATGGAAAAGAGGTCGAATTGACGAAAAACGAATTTTTCATTCTTGCTGTCCTCGTCAAGGCGAAGAATGAGATTCTACCACGCCATGATCTCATACGAAAGCTATGGGAAGATGAACACTTCGTCAATGACAATACACTGACGGCGAATATAACACGATTGCGCCAGAAGCTAGCAATCCTCCAATTGGAAGAAGCAATCGTTACAAAAAAAGGATTGGGCTATATGGCAATCACTTTATAGGGGGGCACATAAAAGGGGTGTTTATACGCTATGTTAGTAGTATGAAAAGTTGGATTCTATTGTTTATGATGTTGCTCGGTTTCACCGACTTACTTATTTTGCTTGATAAAGGAATATCTATAAAAATTGGCTCTATCGTTTATTTGAACGTCCTTTTTCTTCTTTCCTTTATATGCTTCTTTATTTGGCGATATAGAAAAGAAACGAAATATACAATAGCGCTTGTTGCAATCACCGAAGAAATGAATGACGATTGGCTAGAAACATTGCCGAGACCCGAGTATTTACGGGATGAGGTGACGAGTGAAGTATTACGTACGGTGGCGATTTTTTTTAGACAAAAGCTGTCTGACTGTAAAAGGGCACATCTAATTGAAAATGATTACACTGCCTCCTGGGTGCACGAAGTAAAAGCACCCCTCACAGCCATGAAACTGACAATCGATGCTCATCGTAGTGATCCGGTTATGCGAGAAATCGAAGCAGAATGGCTACGGATCTATTTGCTTATCGACAGGCAACTGTACATTTCGCGTCTGCCTTTCCTAGAGTCGGATTATATTTTGGAAGAAACAGCTATTCAGCAGCTTGCAGCGAAAGAAGTTCGTGAATTGGCCTCGTGGTGCGTGGAGAACAACATTGCGGTCGAATTCGAAGGGGAAGATACAAAGGTCATAACGGACAGCAAATGGTGTCAGTTCATCATCCGACAATTATTGACTAACGCTGTGAAATACAGTCCGGATGGCGGAACAATCGTTATTTCGACTGAAATCATGCAAACCGGCAATGTCATACTGATGATTAAGGACGAAGGGCCTGGAATCCCAGCACATGACCTGCCGCGCATTTTTGATAAAGGGTTCACAGGTGGAAACGGAAGACTTCAAAATGCAGCGACCGGACTTGGGTTGTATCTTGCGCAGACCGTTGCCGCCAAAATTGGGATTACACTCGAAGTACAATCCGAACCAACAAAAGGAACAGTTATGCGTATGATGTTCATAACACAAAATGACTTCGAATCCATCCGAACAGAATTACTAACGTAAAAATATCCCTCGTACTTGGGTTGCTCATCTTTGATGATGTTTATTTAAATCTAAATCTATAGAGTTTCAGGTGTCATACTAATGGAAACAATTAAAGAAATCGTTGCAGAGCGAAAACCTTATACAGGTCATCTAGACAATTATTCTCATTCATATGCCCGTCATGGTTGTAGCATTCAAGTCGGTTTGGGACATCAATCGTCATTAACACGTTTGTTCCATAAATATGAGGAGTAAATATATGATATAAGTTCGAAAATGTTGGCAGCTCCCCTTATATATAAATTACACTTGATAGTTTGACAGGGTAGCGTGGTTGGAAGTAGGTGATTCAGAAAAAGAAGAGGTTGGATGCGCTCTGCGCTCCAGCAGAAGAAAGGCAAACGTACCTTTTTCTGACCGCTCCCGCCCACCGCCCTTCCTTCTTTTCTTACCTCCTACCACAAGAATTTGTCGATGTATCAAATCAGATGTATATAGATAAGCCTACCAAGCAGTCGGGATTTTCCTGGCTGCTTGTTTTATGATTTTGGCCGCTTTATTTTACGGTTATTCCTTTTAATGCTTACCTTTACTTTTACCAATGTGACAATAATGTCACGTTGCCTTTCCCATTTGTCATCTAAAACGTACGACAAAGCCTGTTGGACACAATACAATAAGGCTAAAGCAAACTTGGAGGTTTATGTATGAATCAAATATATTCGCAAAAAACAATGTTACATGCTCAGAATGTTCGTAAATCATATGGGACGAAAGGTAGCGCACAACAAGTGTTGAAAGGTATCGAGCTTCGCGTTATCGAGGGTGAATTTGTTGGAATCATGGGACCATCCGGCTCAGGAAAGACAACTCTTCTAAATGTCCTTGCTACCATCGACCGCCCAACGGAAGGGATGATTCTCATCGAGGACACAGACATTTCAAAAATGAAAGATGCCGAACTGTCCGCTTTCCGTCGTGATAAACTGGGTTTCATCTTCCAGGATTATAATCTGCTTGACACGTTGACAGTAAAGGAAAACATCCTTCTTCCCATATCCCTTGGGAAAATGAAAAAAAAGGGGGCGGAAGATGAGTTCAATACAATTGCCAATATTCTCGGCATAAAAGACTTGGCGCATAAATACCCACATGAAATATCGGGTGGTCAAAAACAGAGGACTTCCGCTGGTCGCGCCCTCATCCATCGGCCATCTATGGTATTTGCGGATGAACCAACAGGCGCACTTGACTCCAAATCAGCTTCCTCGTTATTAGGAACATTGGAAGATCTTAATAAAGAACGTGGCGTGACCATTGTGATGGTGACACATGATCCTGTTGCCTCAAGCTATTGCAGCCGCGTTATCTTTTTGAAAGACGGAATGATCTACTCCGAATTGTACCGCGGCGACAAAACGAGGCAGGCCTTTTTCAAAGACATTATGGATGTGCAGGCTGTTCTCGGGGGTGACAACGTTGTCGTTATTTGAACTTGTCATCCGCAGTATACGAAAAAATATTAAGCACTATTACCTCTATTTTTTCGCACTCATTTTCAGCACCGGCCTTTATTTCGTCTTTGCGACATTACAGCATGACTCATCCATTGTCCGTATGACGAGTAAGGATGTTAACTTCGCCACTTCGTTCCAAGTGGCGGGAATTCTGCTGCTTCTTATCGTTACCGTATTCACGGTATATGCGAACAGTATCTTTCTGAAACGCCGTAGTAGGGAAATCGGGTTATATCAATTGATCGGCTTGACAAGGAAGGGGGTGGCACGTTTTCTTATTATCGAAAATGTACTGCTGGGTGTGGGTGCGCTTCTATTGGGTATATGCAGCGGCGCTCTTGTATCGCGCCTCTTCCTTCTCATTCTTATGAAGCTGCTAAGTTTCGAGGGATTTATCGCAGTGACGTTCTCCGCTCCAGCTGCACTTCAAACAGTTATCGTGTTTGCAGCGCTTATCGTGCTCACTTCGATACAGATGCTGCGAATGGTCTATCACAACACACTGTTTGAACTGTTTAATGCCGACAAACAGGGCGAGCATCCTAAAAAGCCGAAAACCATTGTTGCAGCGTTCTTTGCTTTACTCGGTATCGTGCTCATTGGATACGGCTATCAACTTTCAGGTCACATGGTTAACGACATGTTGTTTTTTAACATGCTCTCGGTCCTTTTTTCGACAATTTTGGGTACATATCTTCTGTTCCGGGTCACGATTAGTTGGCTTTTCTATCAGTACAGAAAGGGCAAAAATGGACACCTCGGATTGATGAACAGTTTGTCACTCGCACCGCTTATGCACCGAATGAAAGCAAATGCCAACTCGCTTACATTAATCACAGTGCTGTCGGCGATGACGCTTACGATGGTCGCGATGACCTACTCGCTTTATTTTTCCGCTGAAAAGGATACCCGTATCTACCTGCCATACGATTTTATTTTCGAAAACAGTGAGAAGGATGCAAGGTCGTTCAGCGTGGAGTTGCAGAAGGAAGGTATTAAATTCGTTCATAAACCGATTGAAGCCGTGCGGGTTATGGGAGGGTTCCGTGAACCGAACAATAAATCGAACGGTGGTTACCATGGGATGCTCTTTCTTCCTGCGGAACAGCTTCTGGAAGCTGGAGCAGATATTAAAGTGCCTGGAAAAGGAGAAGCAGTTGCTTACGATGGTCGAGTGAATCTCGATGGGAGGAACAACGAAGATGAAATGAAATTTCCACAGGATATCGAACTGAAAAATAGTGGTGGTACAGATGCGCTTCAACTGACAGGACTCAACGCTAAATATGTCATAAATTATAATCTATATGGCCTTCAACTTGTAACACCAGAGTCAACCGTAAAGGAACTTAGAGAGAAGATGCTAACTTCTCATGATCATGAAGTGGTTCGTATTGATACGTACCAGATTCCGGAAAAAAGGGAGCGTGCCAAGGCATCTAGACTGTATGCGAAGTATGTGCAGGAAGACAAATTTATGCCCGACTTCTATAGTCAATACGAAGCTTCTCTGCAAAAGTATGGATTATTTATTTTCATCTCGGGATTTCTTGGTCTCGTCTTTCTCATCTCGACCGGCAGTATCCTATATTTCAAGCAGATGACGGAAGCGGAGCAGGAAAAAAGGAGCTACACGATACTGAGACAACTTGGCTTTGACATAAAAGACATCATGAGAGGAATTGTCCGCAAACAACTATTCGTCTTCGCTATACCGCTTTTGATTGGGCTTTTGCATTCCGCATTTGCTGTCAAAGCAGCATCGATATTAGTCCTATCCGATATCACCGTACCGTCGGTGATTGCGATGAGTGTGTACGCATTGATTTACTTTGTTTTTGCAGTTTTAACAATTGGTTATTACAGAAAAATCGTTAAAAACGCAATGTAGGAACAGAAATAAAGCGTGAAACCAATCTTACAAGTCAACGTTAAAGGAGAAGAGGAGTCATGAAAAAATGGGCAGTAGCAGCATTAATTATTGTTATTCTCGGAGCTCTATTTATTTTTACGTCAAGAGATGTAGTCGATCGCTTCAACCCACTCATCAAACAAGAATATGTATATGTCCAAATTAATAAACCGGCAGAACCTGATAATGGTCGATTTAAGTACAAGCTGACTGGATACAATGCGGAGGGCAAAAAGAAAAATGTGAATTTTACAGCAAGCATTGAGTTGCCAAAGGGGACCTATCTAAAAGTATTGGCAAAAGGCTTTTATGTTCAAAAATGGGAAGAGGTTAAAGCAGAAGATATACCGAAAGAAATCAAGTGGTGACTGCGCGCGATTTGTTTGGCACCGAAAATCCAATCGGGCAACCGGTTCGCTTTAAGAATACGACTGTAATTGTGTTCGGTGTGTTTACAATGGAGAAGTTCAGTTTGGATTTCTTGAATATGGAAAGGGCCTATATTCCGATTCGCTTCTGGAAGGAACTGTCGGGTGGAGGGAATGTGGAAACACTTGAGGTAAGCGCTGTTTCCAAAGCAGCATTAAAACCCGCGATGAAACAGGCAAAAGATTTCCTGATTCGCAAAGCACCTGGCGCATAGCGTAAAGATATCTTGCTACAATTCTTGCTCGAATCCCTCAATTTGTCGTTCATTGGTGGCATCATCGGAGCATCACTTGGCATCGGTATATCAGCAATCGGATTGTCGTATGCTCATCTTCATTCGCTTCCAGCAGAGCATATGGGACGCATCTAGAATCAATTTTATTGCCAGTAATGCTTATTCCTGTTTTCTTCTCCATTACTCTCCAAATCTCGAACCTCGTTAGATGTCAACGAGGTTTTCCTTTTATTAAAAATGTATCTGACGGACTAGGGCAGCTACCCTGTCTCCAAGCCTTGTAGGGTGCGGCTGTCAATTGATAATTATAATGTGACACATCATATTAATTATCGATTGAAAAGAATTTGGGGAACATTGCCTTAAATCTTGACCGTCTCCATTTTTGTCTTGACCGTAACCTTTTGCGGTACGAATTTCACTGTTAGTACGAATAAGCTCCCTTTCTAGACTAAATGATAACATCCCTCATTTATGAAGTTACAATTAAATCAAATCACAGAAGGGAGAAAACATTGATGCTATTAGATACAAAAAACAAAAAAATAATATTCGCTATGGTCATGCTCGTGTTATGGGGAACAGCAGGCGTAGTGTATGCGATTAAGAACAACCTTTTGTACTCGATCGTATCGTTTGCCGTCGTGTTAGGTATGGGAGTAAAACTCTATAACATAATGAAAGATCCAAACAAGTAGGATAAGGTGTTGTGTATGCTACTAAAAGTGAATCATTTAAACGGCTGGTATACGAAGGATATGCCAATTATTGATGATGTTCATTTGCAGGTTGAAGAGGGTAAAATATATGCCTTGCTCGGTTCCAATGGCTCTGGAAAAACAACCCTGCTCCATATTCTCACATCGATTCACGGTCAATATAGCGGGGAAATTTATTATTGCGGAGAGAAGCTGACACCCAGCAATGCGATGCGGCTAAAGCAACAACGATACTTTATCCCAGATCACCCGGACCTATTCGATGAAATGTCTCCGCTAGCATTTATGGAATTTGTGCATAGGCTATACGACAGAAGACTGGACATGCATCGATTGCAGGATTTAAGCGGAAAATTTATGTTCGAGAAATTCGTTCATCATAAAATAAATACATTGTCACTAGGCAACAGACAGAAAACGGCGTTAATCAATGCACTACTGCTTCAATGCCCGCTGCTCATTATGGACGAGCCATTGGTCGGCCTGGATATCGTGTCAATCGAAACGTTCTACCAAGAGCTGCGGGCATACGTAGCGCAAGGGAATTCTGTTCTACTGTCTACCCACCTGTTCCAGGTAGTCGAAAGTGTATGCGACGAGGTCTTTATTCTCCATCAGGGAAAAATTAAAGATTGTGTAACGGTAAGTAAGGAACGCTCAATGAAAGAGAAGTTCTTTCAGGTGATTAGGAATGAATAGAGCGAGATCTATATTCCATGTTCTGCTTCATGATGAGACTAAGGATAAAAAGTGGATGAGAGAAATCCTGGCTGTACTTGCCTTAATGGCAACCATTATGTTCATCATCCCGGCTCCTTATACAACATTCAGCATTCATTCGCTTGAAAATCTTCTTAAGGGAACGATTGCCGTTACGTTGTATTTATCGTTTCTATCGGCTATTTCCAAGGTGAAAGATCGAAAATACAAAATGCTGCTTTCCCTTCCGATTGACAAAAAAACGTTCATATTCCTGTACTCGCTTGTTGTGTATATAAAAAATCATATGCTCAGAGTCATGCCTATCATCCTATCTGTTCTTGTCGTGAGTGGATATTACGGTAAGCTAACGTTTCTTCAATGTGCCTTGGCGGTGATTGTATTTGCTGCTGCCGGATTTTTCACATCGTTATGCGGCATTACTGCCATTATCTTTGTCTATGACCACAATTTCATACGGTTCAAACCAAGACGCTCGCTCATGAAGTTCAGCTGGCTAAGAAGGGAGTTCGTCAGATTCTCTAGCGACAAAGTTATCCTTATTAACCACCTCGGTTACTCTGTGTTTATCCTTTTTTTTATCGTCAATGCGCTCACCACATTTCGTGTAGAAGGTGGATTTTTGCTGTTTGTATTAAGCTTACTATCGACATGCTCGACGCCAGGTGTGTTATTTTCGTATGAAAAGCCATATCGCAATTTACTGCAATCACTACCTGTGTCGATAAAAAAATTGTATTGGGGTAAATACGTATTCAGTATCACGATTACGGTGCCCCTATATGTAGCTGCCTATACGATCGTTTATGTATATGATCCACTCACATATACGATTGATTTACTCGTTCTCCTGCTGTGCTCACTAATGCTGATTACATTCATCAAGCTGTATTATGACTACAAGCGGCCTAATTACAACTGGAGCCACAGTCGTCAAATGTTCGAGCATCCGCGTAAATATAAGCTGTGGGGCATGTCGATGGCTGTGTCTGTAACATTGATGCTATACTCATATGTAACTATACTAGGAATATTGGCTGTGCAATTGCTTGTGACATGGTTCTTCCTATACCTGATCAAGAAGGGAGATACAGTCAATGAATCTTAGAACGTAAAGCCGGTGGTGTGATATGGATATAAGCATAGCGTGGATCGTCATTTTATTCTTTCTGCTCTTATATATGCGAACGAAAGACATGGTAGCTTCGCTATTATTCGGTGTGCTCAACTATGTAAATTTCCTGTTCGCCTTACAGATTAGCCATATTGTATGGGAAGATATGCTGAACATAAGGAACCCAATGATAGAGCAGGTATTCCTGTTCATTTTCATTGGAGTAATGGCATATCTTATTGGCAAATTATTTTCAGATGGAGCGAAGCGGGACGGCCGGAGTGTGCAGCACGTATTTTCCTTGCGGCAGCGCATATTCATCTCGTTCGGTAACATGTGCATGATGATGGGGGGGATATATCTTTCTCTCATCTTTTACCGGGATGTTTCAGATGTGCAAGGAACGCTCCTTCACAGTCTGCTGCTTGCCATATATATCGCGGTTATTTTCTTCAGCCATCGGTTGTATGTGAATACGTTTAGGAAGGAAATGGAGAAGCAACAGATGGAGCAGGAATTAGGGCAACTAGAGGAGTACGCAGCTTCACTGGAAGACGTGCTGCATGATATGCGTACCTTCAAGCACGACTATGCCAACATTTTGTCTACCTTGCAAGGATTTATTGAGGATGAGAAATATTCGGAACTGAAGTCGTACTTCTATCATGACGTATGTGCTTATTCAGAACAACTGCACCATATGAATACAAGATTGTCACTGCTGGGGCATGTGAAGATTGCGCCGTTGAAAGGAATTCTTTCATCTAAAATTCTAAAAGCCCAAACGGAGCGGGTTGACGTATTTATCGACATTGCGGAAGATGTGCACGTTGTGGAGATATCCACGCTCGATCTGTGTAGAATCATGGGAATATTGCTGGACAATGCAATTGAGGCAGCGCTGGACACGCCGAAACCAAGATTGGATCTCGGCATTGTGTCCGTAAAAGATTCCACTCTATTCATTGTCAAAAACAGTTGTTCCGAACACGTACCTCCGATTTATAAAATGTTTGAATATGGGTTTTCCACCAAAGGAGACAAACGGGGCATCGGTCTGTCCACTGTACAGGAGTTAATTGATCATAAATATTCCAATGTGATTCTAAACACAGAGATTGACCCCGTCACGCATACATTCATTCAAGAGCTTAAAATCAAACGTGTGTGTTCATCATAACAATGTGAAACCATAATGAAGGTGATTACTTAATGCTGAATGTCTATATATGTGAAGACAACAAGTTGCAGCGAGAACAGCTAGAACGAATCGTGACTCATTCGATCATTAAGCAGAAACTGGATATGAAGGTGGCTTTGTCTACAGGCGATTATCGCGATATTGTTGATTATCCGCGGTATGAAGGTAATTCATCCCTTTTTATGCTGGATATTGATCTTAAAGCTGACATGAACGGAATTCAGTTGGCTGAGATACTGCGCGACAAATATGCAGATTGCTTTATTGTATTTGTGACAACTCATTCGGAACTAAGCTACCTGACTTTCCAGTACAAAGTGGAAGCTTTTGACTTTATCATTAAGGACAATCCGGAACAATTTCTTGCGCGGGTGGAGGAGTGTCTCCGCAAGGCGTACGAGCGTTATTTGAAAAGAGGAGGAGATACCCAAAGGATAACCATTGAAACAGATGAATCTATTATCAACGTTAAATATGAGGATGTGCTGTTTTTCGAAACCTCTTCTTCACCGCATAAAATCAAGCTGCATGAGCGGAACCGGCAGATCGAGTTCTATGGAACATTAAAAGAGCTGGAGAAACAGCTAGATGATCGATTTTATCGATGCCACAAGGCATACATTGTTAATGTAAACAATATTAAAGAGATCGACAAGCTGAAGCGTGCTGTCCATATGATCAACGGAGAAACATGCTATGTATCCTTCAGATACTATAATGGCTTGATAAAAGCTTTGATGATTGAGAATGAAAGATAAGTAACGTTCAGTAGTTTTTCATTGATTTTACATTTGTTGTAGCGTGTCCTTATGTATTAGGAGAAGAGATTAATAATAGCGGTTCAAACAAGTTAAAATGAGGAACATAACATTCATGGGCTAACTGGTTTCTGGTATCCTTCTAAAATTTGAAACACAGTGTCGCTTTCAAGCTAAAAATTCTTTGTATATCCAAAACGAAAAAACACCATTCTTTCTCTAAAATAAAGGAAAGAATAGTGTTTTTTTGTGAATCTCACCATTTCAGATGAGCGAAACCTCTTTTCACAAGATTAATTCCTCAGTTTCTTTATCAGCTCTTCTGCTGAAACATTTGGAGCTCCGGCATTAATTCGGAGGACTTTTTCTTGACGCGCTTTATTTATTCCTTCTTGAGTTGTAAAAAAGAGTCGAATATTATTCTCTTTTCCTATTTTTAATACAGTATCGTTATACGCACCAAATGGGAAGCAGAGGAGGGATTCATGGTTGTTTAATTCTTGCTCCAGGCGTTCATTTGCAAACTGAATATCCTCTTTTATACGATGTTGATATTCACCTTCGGTCTCCGTCCTTTTCTCTTTTTCCTTGTATATTGGTGTTACGAGCGCGGGCTTTGTTTCTCGCTGCTTGTTTGCGTTGCAGAGCGTATGCTGGTCATATGTATGGGAATAGAAGCTCATGCCGTTTCGTTTCATTTCCCGCATGTCCTTCCAAGTAAGGTGTGGAAGCACCTTTGGATTTGGTATATCAGTTGCGCTTACAATAATAAAATTTGTAGCAGTATAGCCGTATTTTAGCAGGGTTGGGTATGCTTTCGAATAGAAGCTCTTATAACCATCATCAAACGTAAGAAGAACGGCATTTGGCGGCACGCTTTTATTGTTTTTCATAAAGGCAATAAATTCATCCATCGAAATTATATTATATTTGTTTTTCTTTAATTTTTTCATATGCTGTTCAAAAAGCGCAGGGGTAATCGTAGCATCACTTTTTATCTTTTCATCAATATGATGATAGGTGAGCACAAGTACCTTGTTTTCATAGTGAGTATGTGGTGTAAGCTGTTGATACAACAAGGCACAAATAAAAATAGCTATTAAAGCAAAGATTTGTCCANATTAAAGCAAATAACAGATTTGTCCATCGTTTTTTCTCTCTCATATGGTTACTCTCATCCACTCCTTATGATGATTCGTTCGTTTTTGTGTTTGCGGATGAGAAGCTTTTTCTCCAACTCCTTGTATCATTGTCATAAAATGAAGTTTGCTACTCTTGGTAGAGTGATACGAGCCGTTGCCAACGGCTTTATCTTCTAATCTGATCCAAACAGTGATGATATGTAATTTTGTAGAGCTACACCTTGTTAAATGCTACGTATACAGCATTCTCTGCTTCCTCGCGACTTTCCGAGATATAGTAGCGATACATATAGATCCTTTTTTCAAATTTGTGAATAATGGTGGCATATGTTTGCTTTTTTCCTCTTCTTTCCCATCTCTCCTACTTCCAACCACGCTACCCTGTCAAAACATTAAGTGTAACTTATATAGTTGTTCTAAATGATCACCTCCCTGTGCACCCGCTACATAACGTATAACGATCTAAGTAGTTCATTTTGTGACATTAATTACATATTAAGTGCACGATGTGTCATAATTGTGTAAGCGTATTGATAGATTTTTATTGTTATTTAAAAATGCATAAGGAAACCAAAGTTCCATAAAAACACCATTCTTTCTACAGTGTTTTATAGAAAAAATAACTAATTTTTTCATCTTATGATATAAAATATCTTGGCTTGATGGTGATGTCGTACTACCTCATTTGAGGCGTATGAGGCGAAGCAACTGCATAATTAGCAACAAAGGACATGCATTAGGCGTGTCCTTTGTTGCGTTGCTGGCGTACTATTAATTATTTTGTTTTTACTGTCACATTTTGATGTGGATGACTCGTTATATAGGGTGAAGGAGGTGAGTGGTTTGGATAATGATAATCTACGTCACATTATTGCTGACGTATTGGAGGGTGATATCGAAAAGTTCGAGAAGATCATGCAAATATACCAAAAATCAATTTTTCTCTATTGTTATCACATGCTAGGCAATTATTCTGAAGCTGAGGACAGTGGACAGGAAGTATTTTTGAAGGCTTTTCGTTGCTTAGGGAAGTATAACCAGGGTATACCATTTGGTGCTTGGTTATATAAGATCGCCTACAATCACTGTATTGATGTGATTCGCAAGCGAAAACTGGCAAAATATTTACCCCTCTTTTATCGAAATGAGAAAGAGAATAAACCCGTAGATCTACAGATTGAAGTTAATTATTTTGATGAATTCGTGCATCAGGCAATGTCGAGGTTATCGGCAGAAGAGCGGAACTTGTTAATTTTACGCTGTGTTGAGGATAAGAGCTATCAGGAAATTAGCATGATTCTTAATCAAAACAGCGCCACTCTTCGAAAAAAATACGAGCGTTCGGCTACAAAATTTCGTAAGTACTATGCTCAAGTAAAGGGAGTGGGACAGTATGACATTGGACAAGGATCAGCATTTGAGAAAACTTTTTTATGACCCGCAGTTTCCCGATGTTGACTTGACTGGAAAGGTTATGAAGAAGCTGTATGCTGAGCAGAAAAAAAAGGAGCGATTTTTTGTGAAATATAAAGTAAGTCTGTTAGTCGTAGCAGGAATGCTTTTGACAGTGTCTTCAGGTTTTGCTGCGGTTAAATATGGAATATTGAAAAACGAGCAGGGTGAAGTGGTATATCAGGTAAAACCATTGAAAGAGGCTCCTCCCCAACCCAAATATTCGGAAGAAGACATCAAACGCATAGGGATGAGCCGCGATCTGGCGGACGAATTGTTACCGGATGGTTCGGCAGCGATCTTTTACATCGTTCCGCATAATCCGACCAGGCAAACGGACACTAGATTCAAGCCAGCCGTCTTTACCGATGCGTCCGCACTCCGCACCAAACTGGCGGGCAAGCAGGTTACGATTTTTGATAGTTTAAAAGAAAATTACAAATTCCAAAGCGCTTCGGTCTTCTTTAAGCCGGTCACTGATGTGAATCCTCCTAGCCCGGAAGAAAAAGCTGCTACGGTGGAAAAGCTGCGGAAGCAGGCGGAAGAATCGAACAAGGATTACGCGATGATGCCGATGGAGCTGTCGGATGAGCTTCTTCACCTTCGATTCACCTACAAACAGGGAGAGAACCAAATAGCTGTGACTATAGTTGATTATGGTGTTGGTAAAGATATACCTACGTCATACTGGGATGAAAAACTTAACTTTGAACAGGAAAAGATTGTTGTTAAGGGAATAGAAATGCTTTACACGGAATGGAACGAAGGTGGCGGAAGGGATATCAGATGGGTCCATGAGCTTCCGGGCGGTGGACATAAGTATGAATACTTGATCGAATCCAATGCAAAAGAGATAAGCAAAGAGGACTTAATTAACATAGCCGAATCGTACCTGAAATAATCGATTGGTGCATTATGAAGGGATCGTTCCGTTTCATCATCTGATCGATTCAAAAGATCATCGGTAATTAGGCAAGTTACTTCCCTGCTTACTATTATCATTAACATGCCGAATCATTAATAAATAACATAAAATAATCCCTATCCTTTTTCAAGGTAGGGATTATTTTATGTTTACTATCAAACTAGTAATTCAAGTATGGAAGTCTTGTTTTCATATTTATCGCTAACTTGATGGATGAGTGATGATGTCTTATCCCTGAATTTTTACTATTGCAATGTTCGATGCATGTCTGCTTTCTTTAGTTAAAATTACTTCGTATACAAAGACAATTAGGATAGTTTTATTGATTTATTTAATGAAACAACAATGCCTATTTTGTTTGTTGAATCCAGCTCCGCACTTTATTTTGACCTCGTTTTATTCCGATTCTTTCACTTTCTTAGCGTACAGCAAAAGGGTTAATTGACAAGAAATAAAAAAAATATTACTATTGATTCATCCAATTCATGACCCCGGTCAATTTATGATTTAGGTCAAATTTATTGATGACAAATTTAATATTAAGAGAATTAAGTTAAAAGAATGAACACAGTTATTTAAAAACCGAGTCTATGAGAAGGTATCCGTTCAAGAAATTTTACGTTGTGATCTGAGTGCTTAATACGTTGTTGCTTCTCTTTTTTATGAATTGCTTTTATCATCACAGGAATTAATGGAGGGAAAAATGAATGAATAACGTTATAATTATTGGCGGAGGCATTGCTGGTCTTTGTGCAGCGATTGCCTTTCAAAAAATGGGTTTAGATGTGAAAGTATATGATAAAAATAACCAGCCAACAGTTGCTGGCACAGGTATTATTATTGCACCCAATGCCATGCAAGCGCTTGAACCATACGGAGTTTCTGCTCAAATAAGGCGAGTTGGGAACGAAAGTGACGGTATTCGTTTATTATCAGAAAAAGGTAATACTTTTAGCAAATTAACGGTCCCAACTAATTATCCCAAAATGTATTCCATACATAGAAAAGATTTACATCAGCTGCTGTTATCCGCCCTTCATCCTGGCACAGTTGAATGGGGAAAAGAATGTCTAAGGATAGAACAAAATAAAGAAGATACTATACAAATAATTTTTCGTGATGGAAGTGAAGCACAAGGCAATATACTAGTTGCAGCAGACGGTATTCATTCTATTGTTCGAAAGCAATTATCGCAAAGTGATGGTTATCGGTTTGCAGGATATACATGCTGGCGTGGTGTAATCCCTGCTGAAAATCTCTCCCTAATGAATGATTTCATTGAAACTTGGGGGACAAAAGGACGGTTCGGTATTGTTCCGCTGCCGAACAATGAAGTATATTGGTATGCTTTAATAAACGCACAAGCTAATGACCCAAGGTTTTCCGCATACACAATTGATGACTTGTATAACCACTTTAAAACTTATCATGATCCTATCCCAAATATTTTAAAAAACGCTAAGAAACACCAAATGATTCACCGTGATATCATGGACATTGTTCCCATGAAGCAGTTTTTTGACAAACGTATTGTGTTTATTGGGGATGCAGCACATGCACTCACCCCTAATTTGGGACAGGGAGCATGTCAAGCAATTGAAGATGCTAGAATTCTTGCAGAATGTATTCAAAAGAATGCCGACTACCAAGAAGCATTTATAGAGTATGACAAAAAAAGAAGAAACAGAATTGAAAAGATATCTAATCAAGCCTGGAAAATTGGAAAAATAGCTCAAATGGAAAGTAAAGCTTTAACTGCGCTAAGGAATCAAGTGATGAAACAAACGCCTCAATGGATTTATCAAAGGCAAGCACATGATTTATATAAATTTCAACTATAATAACAAGGGTGTTGATTATCCAGTACGATCCAGAGTGGATAGCCACCACATCATGCCCCAAACAGGCGTCGGTTCGTCTCCCACACGGAAGTGTAGAGGGCCGCTTTTTGCCCTGGCCAGGCGGGACCGCAAAACATCTGGGTAGACGCGAAGAGGGAGACAGTTGCTGTCCTCTTTCGCCTGGCCGGGGCATGCGCTCGGGAAGGGAGACGAAAGGCCTTGTTTGTGTCCTGTTGTGGTGGTCTTTTCCTCTCGTAACAATCAACAGGTGTGCTATAATACTTTTCTGTATGATAGGACGTCCTAATTCTTCAGCAACCATTAACAAAGAAGTAAAATTTCCACTAATCGGATTTGAAACCGAAGAAATTAAATAAGAGCAAGGTTTAAATTGAGCTATATAAATTACACTTGATATTTTGACAGGGGAGTGTGGCTGGAAGAAGGAGATTCGGAAAAAAAAGAGGTTGGATGCGCCCTGCGATCCGGCAGAAGACAGGGCAGCGTGTCTTTTTCCGAGCGCTCCCGCCCACCGCCCTTCCTTCTTTTCTTACGTCCTACCATAAAAATTTGCTGATTTATCAAATCAGATGTATATAGGAGTAGATTATATTGCTTAGAGAAACTAGAAAAAAAGAATTAAAAGAACTCATTTTCCTACAAGCGGTAAAATTATTTAAAGAACGTGGATATGAGAACGTAACTGTTCAAGACATCACTGCTACATGTGGTATTGCAAAAGGAACTTTTTTTAATTATTTTGCGAAAAAAGAACATATCTTGTTATTTTTAGGGGATTCACAAATTGAACTATGGAATCAAAGCCTACAGATTTATCATGATGTCGAGCATCCAAAAGAGCGAATTCAACTTATTTTAGGCGATTTATTATCCAGATTTACTGAACATGGCGAACTAATGAAGCATGCAGTATTTGAAATTATTAAATCAACCTATTTGGTTGAAAATGAATTAAAAAGTATTCAAAAACTCCAAGAAAGTTTGAATTCAATTATTGAGGAAGCAAAACGGACGGGGAAATTAAAAAGCAACCGGGACACAAGTATCATTACTTCCACCATTATGAGTGTCTATTTTTATACGTTGATGTCTCAAACGTTATTACATTCCCATGAAACTGATATGAGAGATATGCTTAACCAGCACTTGGATGTTGTATGGGAGGGAATTGATAAAGGATAATAGGATCACCTATTTGTTCTTCAGGTAACTTGTTAATGATTAGCTTCCTTTGAACAAATCCAACTTCTCTAGCTAATAACTGAAGAGCAAAAGGAGATAAATAGCGTTGTAGTTCCTGTGAGAAAAGGGTAAGCTCTTCTGGAGGCTAAATATTGCAGGTTTTATATGGATAGTTCTGAAGGATAAAGACAGGCACCGCGAATTTCCATAAATAACAAGGGAAATATGGTAGCACAATGGTTCTCTGCAATCGGGCCATTTAATGGAATAAAGCTTTTTGAGCTGACAAAGCAGGTTAGATAAATGAAAAAAGTTCCAAATCTAATGTAAAATAGCACACCTGTTGATTATCCATATATCGGAAGAAATAAGATGCACGCGTCGGCGTGTTCCCTTGTCTTTTTCTCACAAGGAAGGGACACGGCCGCTTTGGAGCACGGTGTGTTGATGATCCACTCTAGATCGTACTGGATAATCAACACCCTTGGTAAAATAGAATAAAATAAAAATTTTTTAAGGTGGGAGATAATAGTGGCTTATCATATTAGAGTAAGGGCAGGTGCGGTTATTATAGAAAATAATTCAATTCTCTTAGTTGAGTTTAATGACGAAAATGGACTGCATTATAATTTGCCAGCAGGTGGGGTTGAGCCTGATGAAACAATTATTGAAGCAGTACGAAGAGAAGCAAAAGAAGAAGCATCAATTGATGTAGAAGTTGGTCCATTAGCATTTGTTTATGAGTATACCCCACATCTAAACACTAATAAATATGGAGAAACACACTCTTTAGATCTAATGTTTGAATGTAAAATAAAAGATGGATGTAAGCCAAGGTTACCTAATAACCCTGACCCAAATCAAATTGGTGTAAAATGGATACCACTATCCAAGTTAGATAATGTTATTTTGTATCCGAACATAAGAGAACAAATAATTCACTACTCAGAAAACAAAAGAAATATAGAAATAATTGAAGAACATTTATTAGAAGAATATACATAAGAATAACCTCTTTGTTAACTAACAGGTGAACCTCTGCAACAAGAACTATATACATTACACTTGATAGTTTGACAGGGGAGCGTGGTTGGAAGGAGGCGATTCAGAAAAAGAAGAGGTTGGATGCGCCCTGCGATCCGGCAGAAGAAAGGCCAACGTGTCTTTTTCCGACCGCTCTCGCCCACCGCCCTGCCTTCTTTTCTTACCTCCTACCACAAGAATATGTAAATTTATAAAATGAGATGTATATAGCTATCGATACGAAATCACAAAATTTCGGAGGGAGCGAATATGGAACAAATCTGTTTGATGAAAAAGCACTTTAAATAAAGTAATTTAATAATCGGTTTTTGTTATTTGAAATATATTGAATTTTTTTAGTTTTTATGGGGGAAAAAATAATGTCAATAGCAGTGATTTTCGATATGGATGGAACACTATTTCAAACAAATAAAATTTTAGAAATTTCTCTTCATGAAACTTTTAATCGTTTGAGGACGATGAAATTATGGGAGAAAGAAACACCGGTTGAGAAATACCGCGAGATTATGGGAGTTCCATTACCAGTAGTTTGGGAAACTTTGTTACCAAACCATTCAAACGAAGTCCGACTAAAAACAAATGATTATTTCCACGAAAAGCTAATTGAAAATATCAATAGTGGAAACGGTGCTTTATATCCAAACGTAGAGGAGATATTCAGTTATTTAAAAAACAACAATTATTCTATATTTATAGCAAGTAACGGCCTTACAGAATATTTAAATGCAATTGTGAGATATTACAACCTCGATAATTGGGTCACAGAAATATTTAGTATTCAACAAATACAAACGCAAGATAAAGCGGATTTAGTTAAAACCATATTAAAGAAATATAATATAAAAAAAGGTGCTGTAGTTGGTGATCGACTATCTGATATTAAAGCAGCAAAATCTAACTGTTTAATTGCAATAGGCTGTAACTTTGATTTTGCACAACAAGCTGAGCTTTCTCAAGCTGATGTAATAATTAACGACTTACTAGAAATAAAAACAAATTTATCTATATAATTTACACTTGATAGTTTGACAGGGGAGCGTGGTTGGAAGGAGGCGATTCAGAAAAAGAAGAGGTTGGATGCACCCTGCACTCCAGCAGAAGAAAGGCCAACGTGTCTTGACCGCTCCCGCCCCTCCTTCTTTTCTTCCCTCTCACCACAAGAATTTGTCGATGTATCAAATCAGATGTATATAGAAGTGTTAACTTCACGCACATCTTACTGTTCTATTATTGTTTCTCCATAATGGAATTCTAATTCCAGAAGTTTGCTTTTGGTTAGATTTAATGAATTTGAATAGTTATTTAACAGAGGAACAGTATGCTTATGCTCTTTTGAGGTATCTTCGCTTTCTAGAAGAGCAAGGAGTAGATAATGATTGAGGAATATGTTTATTCAACTAAAGGACAGTTGTTTGAAACTGAAGGGGAATAGATATGACGTACAGTATTGAAGTTTTATTAGAGGAGAAAGATGAGTTTTCAACTTTTTTAAAAAATAGAATACAAGAATATAATAACGAACACTCTTTACCTCATAGAAATACAAGAGCTGAAGGTTCTATCAAGCCGATTAATATTATCGTATCAGATAGTCAACAAAAATGGATCGGGGGTATAACAGCAGAATGTTATTGGAACTGGGTTGAAATCCATTATTTTTGGTTTAGTGAAGAATCTAGAGGCAAAGGTCTAGGGGGGCAATTACTAGATCAAGTAGAAACAATAGCTAGGCAAAATGGAGCGACAAAGGCTCTTTTAACGACCTATGAATTTCAAGCTCGTTCTTTTTATGAACTGAAAGGATACGAAGTTGTGGGTGAAATCAAGGATTACCCACCAGGAAGTAGTTATTATACGATGGTAAAGACATTAATAGATAACCCTCCTTCTTTATAACGCCAGTAGTTGTTTTCCCCTTCACATAAAGAACAATATGTTCAAACGTTATTTCAAAGCTACAGAGGCAATTAACAGATAATATCTTGGTGGCCCCCGGAAGATTACATTGAGAAATCGAGAGAAGAATAAAGGGGCTTCCAAATAGCCAAAAGGCATTTAGGAAGCTCCTTTTCATTTATTTAAGTGAGATGGTACTTGTTTTGTCCATTTCACTCATAAAGGTTGAGCCTAGCAGAAGAATGGTGCCAATAATTTGTAGACCTGTCATTTTTTCACCAATAATCATAGTTGAGATAACCAATGATGTAAGTGGGTCAATATAGCTTAGAATAGCGATGCTTTGTCCTTTTAGTTTACGTATTCCTAAAAAGAAAAGATAGAATCCAATTGCCACTTCAAGCTATACTTGAAAGTACCAAAGGCCATTTGTTTTGCAGAATGGTTTTCCACTCAAATTTTCCTTTATTACATAAGAAAATCAAAAGTAAAAAACTAGAGCCAATCAGACTCATCCATAAAGCGATTTCACTTGAAGGTATCTGGATATATTCGGCAAAAACACCTACAGCTCCAAAAATAATCATTGATAAGATAAAAGATAATTTTTCTTTCACTTCTAATTCCTACTTTCTACATGTATATAGTATTTACATATACAGTAGAATCTATTGAGAATTAGCAAGCTTTTATTGAATGCCTAAACAGTAGATTCTACTGTGCAGACATTTTGGGGGGTGCAATTGTTCGAAACATAAATATCCCTCCTTGTATAGGCTATATTTTAGCATCATTAACGTACTTCATAAAGATGAATAGACAGTATGTTCCAGAAAGAAGAGAGGAAGTTAATGAACAGTGTTCTGCGTTTATTTTCTGCTTTTGTATCAATCCTTACAAAAATACCCAGGAAGTATTAACAATTCTTCTTCGTCTGTTCTACCTGTTACACAAGTTACCAATATGGGCGGCCCATCCGCAGGTACATTCCTGACAACCAAGGACGATATATAGGGGCTTGCCTTACTACCGGTCGGATACTGCCAGTAGTCGGATCAGAATGGAAAGTTTCTCTATCCCAGACGTTAGGTCAGTTAACGATGCGTATGCGTAAGAGAGGCGAAGATACTGATTTGCATGCAGGTCATAGATATTTCCTGGATTTAACAAAATCCCCTCAGCCAATGCTTTTTCAAACAGTTTCCGAATCGATATCGTTGGAAGCAAACGTACCCAGATATAAAAGCCACCGGTTGGAGCTGTCCAAGTTGCGATATCGCCAATATGCTTTTCAAGTGCTTGAATCGCCGTTTCCCTGCGAATCTTGAGCTGTTCTCTTACAGATTCAATGTGCTCCTCGTATAAACCGCTGGAAAACCACTCTGCTGCCGCCCATTGAGATAATGAGCTGGAACCATAATCTGTTTGCATTTTGATGTCAGCCAATCGATCAATCACAGGCTCAGGCCCGATCACCCAGCCGATTCGCAAGCCTGGACTTACGGCTTTTGACATGCTGCCTAAATAGAGTACAATTCCGTTTTTATCGTAGGCTTTGAGTGGCTTTGGTGGAGGAGCATCAAGCCATAAATCCCTGTATACATCATCTTCGATAATCGGCAAACTTTCATTTTCACATACTTTCATCAGTTGCGTTCGCCTTTTCTCGCTCATTAATGTGCCGGTTGGGTTATGGAACGACGGTATGGTGTATAATAATGCCCCGTTATGCTGCTTTTTGAATTGGGCAATTAGTGAGGTCTGAATGCCTTGCTCATCAAGCGGAACACCAAATAATTTCATGCCAGATGATTGAAATACATGGACGGAATACAAATAAGACGGTTTTTCAAGCAAGATTGTCGATCCCCTGTGCAAAAGACCAATCGATATGAGCTGCAAAGCTTGAAGCGCTCCTGACACAACAAGAATGGAGGATGGGGAGCAGTCAATCCCCAGTGATTTTACATAAGTAGAAATTTGCTGACGTAAATAAAGATTTCCTTTTGGCCCTTCATATCCTAACGGCATAGCACGTTGGGATAGGTTTCTAAAGATGGTTTCCATTTTATCAGTGGGCAATAATTCAGGCGAAAGTTCCCCCGTCCCCAGTCGAATTACGCCCGGAACAAACTCAGCCCGGTTTATCTCTTGAATCGTGGGCAAATTAGGTTGGTGTATGCCGGCCTTTACATACGTGTTCCAGTCGGGAGGAGGAGTGGAGGTTAAGAGACTCCAGGTATTATTGATTACTCGTGTCCCGCCGCCGCTTTTTCCTTCAATGAAGCCTAAAGCTGTTAATTCGTCCAAAGCCGTTACCACAGTACTGCGGTTCACCCCGAAAGCCGCTGCCAGGGCCCTTTGCGACGGTATTTTTGTTCCGACTGTCCATTCTCCATTCAGGATTTTTTCTTTGATATATTCTTCAATTTGTTTATGCAAGGGAATTGAAGGCGAGGAATTCGGCTTCCATTGGAGCTCTGCCATTCGTTTACCTCCCATCCAGTTTCTTCTCGTCCCCATTATAGAATTTGGTTGGCTTCAAATCAATCCATTTGGGTGGGGACAGAAGGTGATTACCGTTTTACAATAATACCAGCCCTTAGATCAAGTGAAATAAACGAATGCGAGGATGGTGGAAGGTATGAAGCTGAATGATTTTAAACTGGAGGTTTACTTCAACAAATATGAGTTTACCGCGCCGTATCTGTTAACCCAATCCGATTGTGAGTCCATGACGATTGAAGACCTGTTGAATTTTGAAAGCGACGCAGAGGAAAAATTTAAAAAGAGCTGGTTGGGGTATACAGAGGTTCCGGGAAACCCTGAACTGCGTGAAGAAATTGCCAAGCTGTACGCGAACGTAACTGCTGATGGTATATTGGTACACGCAGGCGCCCAAGAAGCCATTTTTAATTATATGAATGTTCTCCTTGAATCAGGAGATCATGTGGTTTGTCAGTTTCCTGTCTACCAATCCCTTTATGATGTTGCACCCGCTATCGGTTGTGAAGTTTCGAAATGGGAATTAAAACAGGGGGAGGAGGGATGGACATTTGATCTCGATGAGTTGAAACGATTAATCAAACCAAATACGAAACTAATCGCTATCAATACTCCAAATAATCCCACCGGATATATGCTTAGTTTGGATGAAATGACAGCCATTGCTGAAACTGCCAGAGAGAATCATATCCATGTATTTTGTGATGAGGTATACAAAGGTCTTGAATTTGATGGCAATCGTTTGCCCTGGTTTGCTGATATTTATGAGAATGCGGTTTCCTTAGGCGTAATGTCCAAGGCATATGGATTGTCAGGCTTACGAATTGGTTGGATTGGTACACAAAATAAGGAGATCTATGACAAGATGGTTCGTTTTAAACATTATACATCCATCTGCAGTAGTGCTCCAGGCGAGTTTTTGGCGTTGATTGCGCTGCGGAACAGTGACAAGATCTTGCAACGCAATCTTAATATAATTAAGGAAAATCTGGTGATTGCCGACCGTTTTTTTGCAACGTATGCGCACTTGTTTACTAATAATAAGCCGAAATCGGGCCCAATTGCTTTTCATAAAATCAAGATTGAACAGCCTGTTGAACGCTTTTGCGAAGATTTGATTGCAAAGAAAGGCGTTCTTCTATTGCCGGCAAGTATTTATGATTATCCGGAAAGCTATATCAGGATGGGATATGGCAGGAGGAATTTCCCTGAGTGTTTAACCAAGTTTGAAGAATATTTGATCGAGAATATTTCGTCGGCGAAGGGATAATCACACGATGCACATGATGAAAACCTTGCTCTTGAGCAAATCTGACGTTGAGAGTCTGCTTACGATGAAGGATGCGTTGGAATCTGTCAGACAAAGCTATATGGCATATAATCAAAATAAGGTAACACAGCCACCCATTATGTCGATTGATGTACCTCACCACAATGGAGAGGTGGATATCAAGGCAAGTTATTCTTATCAGGATGAAGTAATTTGTGTAAAGGCTGCGGTGGGCTTTTGGGATAATCCGAAACGATACCAATTGCCTACAGGACTTGCTTTCATAACTCTGTATGACGCAAGGAATGGACTTCCACTCTGCATCATGGATGGGACCCATATCACCAGGTATCGGACGGGTGCAGCTGGAGGGATTTCCGCACAAGTGTTAGCCAGACCTGATTCTCGCATTGTTGGGGTGATCGGTGCAGGAGAGCAAGCCAGAATGCAAGTAATGGCGCTAAAAGAAGTGCTTCCTATCGAGCTGATTAAGGTGTGGAGTCGTTCAGAAGAGCAGAGGGGGCACTATAAGCAGGAAATGGAAGGATTACTGGGGGTTACTGTACTTACCTGCGATACGCCGGAGGAAGCCGTAAACAGCGCCGATATGGTTGTGACGACGACCCCCAGCAAAGAACCGATTGTCAGAGATGAATGGATTCAACCAGGCACACATATCATTGCAATAGGGGCGGATATGGAAGGGAAGCAGGAAATTGAAGCAAGAATTTTTGCCCGTGCAAAAGTAGCGGTTGACCATTTGGCTGAATGTATGAAACGTGGTGAAACCCAGAATCCGATTAGATCCAATTTGATCCAGAAATCAAATATTCATGCGGAACTTGGCGAAATCCTGTTGGGCAGAAAAGCAGGGAGAGTGCGTCATGATGAGATAACCCTATTTGATTCTACAGGGATGTCTATTCAGGATAGCACCATGGCTTGCATGATCTATAAGAAAGCAACTGAAATGGGGATTGGGAGCCAGTTTCCATTCATATAACCAGAGCAAGATTAACAGTCGGGCCTCCTCTTGGGTCCGGCTGTTTTTCCATTTATGATTTCGATGTTTTTTCAACAGGTGGTAGCACCGCATCGCCATCAGCCTAAGAAAACAAATTCGCCTAAAAATGATAAAATTAGCATTTTGAGAGGGAAAATACATATGATTTTCGTTCTGGGGATGCTATAAAATTCTTAACTTAATGGGCATGTGACGCTACTGCTTTAAGAACTTTTTTGCTTTTTATATATCTAGATATATTTTCTGCTTGCTTATATTTACTTAATTTGTTAATATAACTGACGAACGTTCGTTAGATTTGAGGTGATTTTATTGAAAAGCAATGAAATTAAGGAGGCGGCTCTAAAATATTTCACAATTCACGGTTATGAAGGAGCATCCCTATCTCTAATAGCTGAGGAAGTTGGCATGAAAAAGCAATCCATTTACGCTCATTTTAAAGGAAAGGATGATCTTTTTCTGCAAGTTTTACGTGATGCGAAAGAAACTGAGCTATCTTCAAAACTTCAATATTTCAGTAAAATTGGTTCGCAAAATCCTGAAAAAGATTTATACGGATTTCTACAATTGGTAATCGATCTTTTCCAAAAAAATGAGCAGTTAAAGTTTTGGCTGCGTATGTCTTTTTTTCCGCCAGCACATCTTGCTAAAGCAATTGAAAAGGAAATAATCGATATCGAGGAGAAGGTGCAGGCGGTACTGGAAAATAAGTTTCAGGATTGGATTGATGCTAAAGTAATCGTCAAAGATGCAGCAAAAACGCCGACCTTCGCCTTTTTGGGAGTAGTCGATTCTATCATGCTGGAGCTTGTATACGGCAATGATGAGAAACGACTGAAGGATAAATTAGAAGCCTCTTGGACAGTATTTTGGAGAGGTATTTCACATCAATAATTCTTACAGAGAGAGGTGTTGAGACATGAAGAAAACAATAAAAGAACAAAAGGCGGTATTAATTATTCTTCTAAGCAATATATTTATTGCATTTCTAGGAATTGGTCTCATCATCCCCGTTATGCCGTCTTTCATGGATATCATGCATTTATCAGGAAAAACGATGGGCTATCTTGTTGCCGTATTTGCGGTGGCACAGCTACTTATGTCACCACTAGCAGGACGTTGGGTTGACCGTTATGGCAGAAAGAAAATCATCATAATCGGCTTATTTCTTTTTGGTGTTTCAGAACTTATCTTTGGTTTAGGCACGAATGTATCGGTGCTTTATATATCAAGGATTCTAGCGGGAATTAGTGCCGCCTTTGTTATGCCGGGTGTTACTGCATATGTTGCAGATATTACATCAGTTCAGGAACGGCCAAAAGCGATGGGCTATCTTTCTGCCGCCATTAGTACCGGTTTTATTATAGGACCTGGTATTGGTGGCTTTATTGCAGAATACGGTATACGTATGCCCTTCTTCTTTGCGGCAGCCATTGCCTTTTTAGCATGCATTTCATCAATATTTATTTTAAAAGAGCCGCTAACAAAGGAACAGCTTGCAGAAATTTCTGCCAATACAAAGCAAATAAATTTTATACATGATTTAAAAAGATCACTTAATCCGCTTTACTTTATTGCATTTATTATTGTATTTGTACTTGCTTTCGGGTTATCAGCATATGAAACTGTTTTTAGCCTATTTTCTGCTCATAAATTCGGCTTCACGCCGAAGGACATTGCAGCCATTATTACAATAAGCTCAATATTTGGCGTTGTTGTGCAAGTATTTATGTTTGGAAAAATGATAGATATACTTGGTGAAAAGAAACTGATCCAATTATGTTTAATTACAGGTGCAATATTGGCGGTAGCGTCCACCGTAATCTCTAGCTTTTTGACAGTGCTGGCGGTAACTTGCTTCATTTTCCTCGCATTTGACTTGCTTCGTCCGGCATTGACGACATTTTTATCAAAAGCTGCCGGGAAAGAGCAAGGATTTGTTGCTGGAATGAACTCAACCTATACGAGCTTAGGTAATATCGTCGGGCCAGCGATGGGCGGAATACTATTTGACGTAAACATTCACTATCCGTACCTTTTCGCCGCTGTCATTATGGTCATTGGCCTCGGTATTACAGTCATGTGGCAAGAAAAACAATTGGTAGAAAGCTTAGCGGAATAATTAGAAAAGTGTGGGGCGGATCAAGAAAACCATTTAATAGAAGCTATAAAGCTTCTTAAATCAAAAGACGTGTTGCAAAAAGGCTTACTGCAGCATTTTTCACCATTTTATGTAAAAATTTTGGCGCTACCTCATCGCTATTAACCTAATAAAAAGGATCACCCCCAAAAACGATAAAATAAGCTTCTTTGTTACAAGAAAGCCTAAAAATTTCGTTCTGGGGGTGCAATAAAACTTTAGCTTGATGGGCATGTTTTTTCATGCTCAGGTTGTGAAAGTATTCGTATTTACACTCGCGCTCCAAGAAGTGATTCAACACTTTCACGGAATACATTGGTATGATGGTCGATATCCTCAGCGCTTGTCTGAGAAGAGATAAGAGCCATGTTGTGGAACGGTGTCATAAGAATCCCACGATTCAAGGCATACAGGTGCATGTAGCGATCCAGCTCATAATCTGTTGCAGCGGCCGCTTCTCCGCCGTTTTTCGGTGGAGTGTCACGGAACCAATATTCTGTACGGCAACCGAGACGTTTGACAATCCATGGGAGGTTATTTTCTTTAATCACTGACTCCACACCATCACAAAAACGTTCGGCCAGAGCAATGTTTCGGTCAAAGGCTTCTGGTGTCAGTACATTTTCCAAGGTGGTACGCATAGCAGCCATCGATAGGGCATTCCCTGCCAGAGTACCTCCGATACCACCTACATCGGCTCCTTCAATGTCAATCGTACCGCGGATTCGCTGAGCTAGTTCTTCACTGAAACCGTACACCGCTGTTGGAATCCCTGCACCAATTGCTTTTCCAACTGTTAACATATCCGGTTTGAGACCATAGGTTCCAGTGTAACCCCCAGGACCAGCACACATCGTATGCGTTTCATCATAAATCAGTAAAGTCCCCGTACGACGAGTAATTTCTCGTAAAGCCTCTAGGTACCCAGGATCGGGGTGAATAATACCGATGTTGGTCATAGCTGGCTCGGCAAGTACGGCCGCGACATCCCCAGGAGCCAGAGCTTTCTCTAGTGCTTCAATATCATTAAATTCAACGACCTTGGATGTTTGAGTAACGTCGGTTTGCGGACCAATATTACCATGTCTGCGAACAGGTACGCCATCCTGTAAGGTGATGAAGGCTTCATCAACCGTACCATGATAGCTGTAATTGAACACCAATATATACTTTCGTTTGGTGATATGACGGGCTAAACGTAGGGCAAAACGGTTCGCGTCTGTTGCAGAAATCGCTACTTGCCAGTAAGGTAGACCAAACCGACGAGAAAGCTCTTCCCCTACCCAGACAGAATCTTCTGTCGGTAACATAAAAGTAACGCCGTTATTTATTCTTTCTTTTATAGCTGAAATAGCACCTTCAGGAGCATGACCCGTCATAGAACCCGTATCACCCAAACAGAAATCAATATAACGATGGCCGTCTACATCGGTGAAATGAGCACCCTGACCGCCCTTTACAAAAACGGGGAAGCTCCCAGCCCATTTGACCATCCAATTCATCGGTACGCCATCGAGCAAACTTTTCTTGGCACGTTCAAACAATTCCCTGGAACGAGGATGAGTTTCTTCGAAAAGCTGTAGTTCTTTTTCCAAAAGCACCTGTAAACGATTTCTATTGATCATGACATCATCACTCCTATTCGTTTTATGTCGTCCTATACAAGGAGCAAAATGCATGCCAGCTTTCTGCAATAAAGAAAGCCTTGAAAGCTCAAGGCTTTTGAAACAATGTTGCTATTGCATTTGTCAAAACTGACAATAAGAGGCATTTCTTTACGTGATGTCTGTTATCAATATTGAATTGTCAAATTTGATAATTAGTTGTCATTTTTGATAACTTGTTGTGTTTCGATACGAAGTTCCCGTATACGGCGATAAAGAGTAGATTCGCTAATGCCCAGCAGTCGTGCTGCATCTCGCTTCCCCTGTAAAGAATAGCCAGTTTGTGCAAGTTGGGATTGAATGATTTCTCTTTCTACCACTTCCAATTGCTCTTTTAGGGATAAAGAAGAGGGGAGGGGTCTTTGCGCTTGTCGCAAACGTTTGGGGAGAGCGTCAAGCGTGATGCTTTCTCCAATTTCCATATTTACTGCATATTCCACTGCATTTTCAAGCTCGCGTATGTTACCTGGCCAATCGTAGGATTTCAAGCAATTCAATGCCTCTTCAGTAAATCCGTAGATGTTTTTATCGATGATCTGCGTATACTTGCGAAGTGCATAATCCAGTAGAGGAAGAATATCTTCCTTCCGTTCTCTTAGGGACGGGATATGGAGCGGAATGACATGTAAGCGAAAGTATAAATCTTCACGGAATTCACCAGCTTTCATCATTTGTTCCAGGTTTCGGTGAGTAGCGGCAATTATACGTACATCAATAGGAATCGTTCTTTTTCCGCCGATCCGTTCAATCTCCCGATGCTGGAGGACATGAAGGAGCTTAACCTGTAAATGAAAAGATAAGTCTCCGATTTCGTCGAGAAAAAGCGTGCCTCCATTTGCTAGTTCGAATTTTCCGACTTTTCCTGTCCGATTGGCTCCAGTAAAAGCTCCTGGTTCATAACCAAAAAGCTCACTTTCCAATAAGGTATCGGGAATAGCTCCGCAGTTAACGGTAACAAATGGATGCTCCTTCCGGTCGCTTACATAGTGAATGGATCGAGCGAACAACCCTTTGCCTGTGCCGCTTTCTCCTGTAATAAGTACAGTGGATTGGCTACGGGCGACTTTGCCGGCTTGGTCTTTGATTTCCCTAATAGCTTTGCTTGTTCCTAAAATCTCATGAAAAGATGTACCTTCTTCCTTTTCGGTCATGTCATATACTAGTTTTTTAATATCAGCGATGTCTCGAAGCGAGATGACAGCGCCCACTATTTCTTTATGCTGGTTGTTGCTTGTTGCTTTTAACGTCTTACTAAAGATTGGTAGGATGGTTGAGAAGAAATGGAACGTGCTGCCCGTGTCTGTTTGATAGATTTCTTCCTGGTCCCTGTACTCTTCTCCTGTACGTAAAACCTCACGTATTGAAGAAGAGGGTAAAGTAGCAAAGATAGATTTTCCTATTACTTCTTCTTTAGTTGTACCGATTAGCTTCGCTGCTGTTTCGTTGCAAGTGGTTATATTTCCATATCGGTCTACCGCAATAATACCTTCACGAATGGTCTCGATGATAATTTTTAATTCGCTGGCCATCTTTGCTTCTGATACTTTACTGGCGAGTAGGATAGCCATCTGCCGCGAAAAGGCAAGTAGGTTCTCCCGGTTAAGTAGTAATACATGACGTTGTTGCTCGGTAAAGGCCACCAGCCCGATTAGACCAATAATTTCCCCGTGAAGACGAATGGGGCAACACACCTCGGCCAGTTCATTCTCGCGTGCAGCGTACTCTGGATGGCTATACGCATCTTCAATAATGTATTCTTCCCCAGTTCGAAGCACTTGTCCGTAGGTATATTCGGAATCAAGATTACCTTCTTCTTCCTTTTCCCCTATTTTCCCTTTGTACCTTCCCGTGCCGGCTACAATTGCCAGTTCTTCATCCACGATTTCGACGTCGATGCTTAATACGGCTGTAATCGCTTCTGCAATTTCCTGTGCTGTGTTTCGAATTTCCGCTAGTCTAGACATATTTCCCCTCCATATATTTAGCACAATCATATGTATTGATGGTACCTTATATTTTAGGAATTTTCTCTAAATGCTTTTAAGTTTTTTGCAATAATAAGATGTATTTCCTCCATAAACACACTCCTATTCCTCTGTACAATATAATGTTCATTTCATACAATAAAAAGCAAAACGTTATATTGTTCATTTTGTGCATTATAACATACATCACAGAGGGGGTTCTTATATGCCTTTATTATCAATGTTGTTATATGCTTTTGTTTCTATATAAGTTACAGTTAATATTTTGACATGGTAGCGCGGTTGGAAGTAGGAGAGATGGAGAAAGAAGAGAATGGATACGCCCTGCGCCCCGGCAGAAAAAAGGCGGACGTGTCTTTTTCCAACCTCTGATTTTTTCATTCTTTTCTTATCCCTCACCACAAGAATTTGTCGATATATCAAATCAGATGTATATAGTTTTACCCCAGGCCCAAATAACATTATGGCAATGTTATTTGCTAATAAATACGGCTTTAAAAAAACATTTAGATTTTGTTTAGGGGTAGGTGCTGGTTTTTTTGTAATAATCATATTAAGTTGTTATTTTAATCCTGTGCTTAAAAATTTCATTCCAAAAATTGAATTTATTATGTCTATCATAGGTGCGACCTATATGATGTATCTGGCTATAAAAATTATTACTAGTAAAAATGATGATGAAGACAATGATGGGGGCAAGAATAACAGTTTTTTCGCAGGTATGCTTTTACAATTCGTAAATCCCAAAGGTATTTTATATGGTATAACAGTCATATCAACTTTCATCATTCCATATCACACTTTAAATCTCAGCTTATTATTTTATTCAGTACTTCTAGCTTTTATTCGTTTTATGGGAACTTTCAGTTGGAGTGTGTTTGGTTCAATTTTTAAAAAGTTCTTATCGAAGTATAGAAATCAGTTCAATGTAGTTATGGCTTTATTATTGATATATAGTGCAATTTCAATAGTTTTTATATAAAGAAAACGAGGCTACTTCTTCAACTAACGAATTTCGATAGCCCAAAAAGCGATTTAGTAAATAATATTTTGTCATAAAATTTGCGTCTGATTGTCGGGTTTAAGTCATAAATTAGGAGATGGAGAAAGGACAGTATATTTTCTCGTTTTGTACATATGTTTTTGCATATAAAAGTCCCCCCGCTTGAAACCTTGCCTATCAGTTTGACTTGTGAAAAAAGTATGCTAAAGTATCCTTAATTAAAGGCAACAATGATAGAGGTGATGTAAGGTGCTAGAACGCTCCATGGAGAATATAAGGGAATTAGAAGGAAGAAAGGAAGTGATGTAAAGGAGAGCTTTTACTTTATCAGTAGCTCTTCTCATTAAAAAGAAAAGAGGACTACTACAATGAACAAATATCAAAGTATAAATAGTGATGGATTTAAACTGAATTATTGTGTAAAGGGCTCCGGGAAACCCATATTGGTAGTAGGCAGCAGCGTATATTATCCTCATCTATTCTCGGACACTTTATATGAAACATTCCAGTTTATTTTCCTTGATCATAGAGGATTTGTGAAATCACCCCGGGCTCTGGAATCAGAAGATTATACATTGGATAAAGTGTTAGATGACATAGAAATAGCAAGGCAAACTCTTTGCTTAACAGATTTTATTATATTAGGTCACTCAGGACACGCTTTCATGGCTCTGGAATATGCAAGAAAATATCCTGAACACGTCCAAAAAGTTGTCTTGTTAAATTCGGCACCTACAAATAGCCAGGAAAGACAGCGTCAAAGTTGTGCATTTTTTAATGAGACTGCAAGTCAGAAAAGAAAGAGGCAGTTCGAAAAGGATATTGCTCTATTAGAAAGTGACATCAAGAAAGATCCTGAACGACGATTTGTCCACATGTGTATTCGTATGGGAGCCCAAAGTTTTTATGATTATACATTTGATGCAGCTTACATGTGGGAAGGTGTATATACGAATATGCCAATCATCGATTATTTGTGGGGAGAGGCATTCGGAGAGCTAAATCTTATACAGTCACTAAACGCTTTCAATAAACCAGTATTTATTGGTTTAGGAAGGTATGATTATTTGGTAGCGCCTGTTTCGCTTTGGGATTCTATTGATGATACGTATGATAACGTGAAGAAAATGATTTTTGAGCATAGTGGGCATAATCCCATGTTTGAAGAACCTGAATCCTTTGACAGAGAACTAATCAAGTGGATTTGTGAGGGCAAATAAGAATTTCATCCATGATTCAACGAAAGAACACTAAGTAGACTTTTCTTAGTGTTTTTTCGTTTTGTGGAGGTTCCATTCTGTTAGGTGGATGGCGATGGGGTAACGCTAGCATCACTTCAGAGCTTAATGATATGACAAGAGAATTCCATAATAGGATGCCAGTAATTCTTCATGCGAAAGATGAAAAAGTATGGTTAGATTCATCAGTAAATGATGTCGAACTTATAGCCCCACTTAATTCACTATAATGGATGGATGGAAACAAGTGGTAATAAGTAGATCGTAGACGTTTCAATAAAACACTGAAGAAATATATGATGGAGGTTAAAGCAGAATGAAAATTGTAGTAGCAGGTGCGAGTGGGGTCATTGGAAGGGCGCTAGTCCCGTTGTTGGTCAAGGAAGGGCATGAAGTGGTCGGATTGACACGCAATAGACATTATGCTGCCGAACTAAGTAGCAAGGGGGTGCAGTCTGTAATTCTGGACGTTTTTGACCGTGAAGCTGTATTCTCCGTTCTTCGCGAAACTAAGCCGGATACCGTCATTCATCAACTCACTTCATTGAGTGCCAGAGACTTTGCGGAACATGCTAGGATTCGCAAGGAGGGAACGCGCAATCTTGTGGACGCTTCACTTGAAGCTGGCGTACGCAGGATGATTGCACAGAGCATCTCATGGGCTTATTCACCTGGCGAGGGACCGGCTGTGGAAGACAACGCACTTGATCTGGAGGCACCACTACCGCGGAAAACGACGGTCGAAAGCGTTCATGCACTCGAAAGCGCTGTTGCCGAAATGCCAGAGCATGTGATTCTTCGTTATGGTTTATTCTATGGGGCGGGAACTTGGTATGCCTCGGGTGGCTTTATAGCAGAACAAGTACGACAGCAGCAATTGCCTGCGACAGAAGGTATCAGCTCATTTGTGCATGTAGATGACGCCGCTCACGCTGCAGTACTTGCGTTACACTGGCCATCCGGCCCCTTCAATATCGTCGATAACGAGCCTGCTCCTGGGACAGAGTGGCTGCCGATCTATGCAGATGCCTTAGGCGCTCCCGCACCGGCAGTTGAACATAAAAGTACAAGGTGGGAGAGAGGGGCGGTGAACGACAAAGCGCTTCAGTATGGCTGGAAGCCCCGATACGCATCGTGGCGGGAGGGTTTTCGACATGCGCTTGGTTCATTGTAACTCATTTCTTAATTGAATTTGCTCCTAAGAAATATAGGGGTAAAATGTTAGGAGTACTTACCCTGGCATGGTTTCTTAGTGCAAATATTAAAAAAGAGAGTCTTAAATTATCATTCAAGACTCACCGTTTATTAACGCTTGATAGATATGGGATGACACCTGTTGATTATCCATATATTGTAATAAACAAGATGCACACGTCGGCGTGCTCCCTCGTCTTTTTCTCGCAAGGAAGAGATACGGCCGCTTTGTGGCGCCAAGGTCGGACCGGCAAAACATCTGAGTGTTTTCGTTTAGAAAAGGCATTAAATGAAATGAATCAATTTGGTTATTCAGATAAGGGAATCACAATCCCCTTTATTTTATCCAGTATACAGATATTGAATGGAAACCCGAATCAGTCAATTATACAGAGGGGAATCTTGATCATAACGTTTGTCCACTGTCCACTGTAATGATTTGACCTGTCATTGCTTCCTGTTCCAAGGCTGCACAGATAAATTTACCAATATCTTCAGGTGTTGAAATGCGCTGCAATAGAAGATTAGGAGCTAACCTCTTCATTTGTTCTTCTCTTCCAGCCCACCATCTTGTCGAGACTGCTCCCGGTACAACGCAGTTAACTCTAATATCCGGAGCTAAGGCGTGTGCTAACGATTTCGTAAGACCGTGAACTGCCGCTTTGGATACGGCGTATGGAAGAGAGGAACCTAATCCTGTTTGTCCCGCTATACTGCCGAGATTGACTATTGCTCCTTGTTTATTAATTTTCATGAAAGGGGAAACAGCTCGCGCGCAGTAATACATTCCTTTGACATTAACATCATAAAGATCGTCCCACACTTCTTCCGTTGCCGCTTCCAGATCATCAAGTGGGATGTGCCGTGTAATGCTGGCATTATTCACAAGTAAATCAATAGTCCCGAATTGTTGAACCAATTTATCAACCATTTCCCTGACTTCCTTGTCTTGAGAAACATCGGCTTGAATGGCTATTGCGCGCCCCCCTTTTATATTGATAATTTGCGCTGTTTTTTCCGCATCAGCTTTAGAGCGTGAATAGTTCACGGCGACGGTTGTCCCCCGCTCAGCAAGCGCGAGGCAAGTAGCCCTACCAATCCCTGTACCACCGCCGGTCACAAGAGCTACTTTGTCTTTTAAATCCATATTTAGTCATCCCTTTGCACTATGATATAAATGATTGTATATTGTCATTTCAAATTTGTATAATTGAATTAATTGATGTATATGTTCATAAAATTTGAACTCGGGACTAGGGGTACTACGATGGATCTTAAAACATTAAAAACATTTCAAATGATCGTGAAGTACGGTAGTTTTATCCGTGCAGCTGATGAAATGAATTATGTACAATCTACTGTCACGATGCAAATCCAAAAGCTTGAATCCGAATTGGGCATTCGGCTTATCGAACGTGGAAAAAAAATCCGGTTAACAGAAGCCGGAAGACTGTTCTACGAACAAAGTTTGCAAATTGTAAAGAATATCGAGCAATTAAAAATGAACTTGTCGGATTTGCAAGTAGGCGAAAGAGGAAATGTTCGCTTAGGGGTGACGGAGCCAACTGCCAGCTATCGATTACCTGAGATCTTAGAGAGATTTTTATCACAATTTCCGAAAATTCGTATCTCTGTGGACGTTGCAAACACGCCAACATTAAGCGAGCGTCTTCTTAAAGGGGATATTGATTTGGCTCTTTGTTCGACACCGGATCTGGGTTCCGATCTCCATTTTGAACCCTTATTTAAGGAAGATTTTGTAGTCTTGATGCCAAAAAACCATCCGCTTGCCCAAAATACGGTTATTGCGCCGGAGGATATTCGGGGACATCGTCTACTCATTACATCAGTAACCTGTCCATACCGCAGAAAGCTTGAGATGGTATTGCAGGAATCAGGGAACATTCCAATAGATACTATGGAGATTGGCAGTATGACAGCTTTGAAATATTATGTCGAAAGTGGACTAGGTATTGCCCTTGTGCCAGAGATTGTTTTGAAACCGGTTCCTACAGGAACTACGATACGGACTATGAGCGGCAGTCTTATACACATGACTTTCGGCTTTCTCTTCAAGCGATCGGAATATCCATTGAAACTGGCAAGTTCAAAGCTTTACGAATTTCTCAAGCAAGAACTTCTTGAGCATTACCCAATGGACGGATTGCGGTGAACCGTAGCACAATTCATTTGGTTAACGGGAACGATAGTTGAAAAGACGGTTCTACTACACATTAAAAATGGGTCATGGACTTGGGTTTATATCCAGTCTATGACCCGTTTTTATACGTATCTCTACAGAGAGTTGGTTTAATTATGTCCAAACGTACAATTTTCCTGAAATAATACGATGACCTCTATATAATGGATATGTCATACTAGGGTATATTGCCTTATTACCCCATCCGAAGCGAGGTAAGTGTATGTCCATCAGGATCAAACTATTGCTGTCCTATACCGGTATGCTTATCATTAGCCTACTGGTATTCGTCTTGACTGCCAGTCTGTTCACCATCGCAGCAACAGGTGACATTTACAGCTTTCGAGATTTCTATAAAGTTCACTATCAGCTTAATCCACTGACGGAACAAGAGGAATCCATCTTCCTCGAATTAAAATATCTCGCCAAAAACGAACCGGACGAGTTGCAAAACCAAGAGCTTTTGCTAGACTATGATTTCAAGCTCAAAACAGTACGAGCTGGTCTCTACGTCCGCCGGGAAAGCAATCAAGTATTTGAGTCACATACGTTTAATCAGCCAGAATTGGAACAAAATTTGCCTCCCTATGACCTAAATAACAATCAGATTCGCAATACATTTAACATTGGCGAACGATTTTACGCCTACGCTAAATTCGACTTCCGCTTTTCGGATGGTGCAAAAGGCAGTGTCTTCGTTATTCACGAGCGAAGTCCTTTTGGCGAAGTGATACGAAAACTGCTTCCCATCCTTGTCCTGATTCTCATCGGCGTCATCGTGATTGCGAATGTGCTGCTTTACCGCTGGATTACTCGAAGCGTCGTCAAACCACTTGATATACTTCGAAACTCGGCTGAAAACATTAAGGAGGGCAATCTCCAATTTTCACTCGATCTGCGTTCAAAGGACGAGATCGGTCAGTTGAACGAGGCGTTCGAGAATATGCGAAAAAGACTGCATGAATCGGTTCAGCTCCGATTGCAGGACGAAGAGAATCGGAAAGAACTGATCTCCAACATCTCTCATGATTTACGTACACCCATCACGAATATAAAAGGCTACATCGAAGGAATTCGAGATGGGGTCGCAGATACTCCGGAGAAAATGGACAAGTACGTGAACATCATTTATTCCAAAGCCGTCGATCTGGATAAACTCGTAGACGAGCTGTTCCTTTACTCCAAGCTGGACTTAAAGCAAGTGCCGTTCATGTTTGAGCATGTAGATATTGTCGGTTTTTTAGACGACTGTATAGATGAGCTGCACTACGTATTGGAAGAAAAGAGCATCACACTGGAGTGGGATGAGCGTGCAGGGCAGAGTATCGAGGTCATTGCCGATTTGGAAAAGTTAAAGCGCACTGTACTCAATATCATTGGAAATGCCCAGAATTTTATGGATAAGCAACAAAAAATCATTCGTGTCTCCGTACAAGCTTCTCCAGAATGGGTAACTGTTGAAATACGAGATAATGGGATGGGCATCTCATCCGAAGCCATACCACATATTTTTGAGCGTTTTTATCGTGCGGAGCAGTCCCGCAATTCCTCAACGGGTGGTAGCGGGCTGGGACTTGCCATTGCAAGTCAGATTATAGAAGGACACGGAGGTTCCATCTGGGTGAAAAGCGAACTCGGAGTCGGTACAAGCCTGTTCTTTACCCTAAAACGGAAAACGAATCAGGGAGGTACAGAAACCCATGGCGACACGCATCCTCATCATTGAAGACGAGGCCACCATCGCTCAGCTGGAGCGGGACTATTTTGAGTTAAATGGCTTTCTTGTTGATTTATGTCATACAGGCAATGAGGGTTTACAGCTTGCCCTTAATGAGGACTACAGTCTCATTATTGTCGATTTGCAGCTTCCCGAAATGAACGGGTTTGAACTGTGCAGTCAAATTAGACAAACCAAGGAAGTTCCTATCCTCATTGTCTCTGCCAAAAAAGAAGAGATTGATAAAATTCGTGCCTTTAATCTCGGCGCCGACGATTACATTACCAAGCCATTCAGCCCTAGCGAGCTAGTTGCAAGAGCCAAGGCACACCTAACGAGATACGAACGGCTTTTGGGAAAACAGGAGCCTGTTCAAAAGTCCGAAATTCATATTCGTGGCTTGGTCATTGACAAAGTTGCCCGCAGAGTTTATGTACGCAATCAAGAAGTGATTTTTACAACTCGCGAATTTAACTTGCTTGAATTTTTGGCAAGCCATCCGAATCGTGTCTTTAGCAAAAATGAATTATTTGAACGAATTTGGGGTATGGATTCCAGTGGGGATATAGCAACCATAACTGTGCACGTCCGTAAGCTGCGGGAAAAGATTGAGGTCGATCCTTCTAACCCGCAGTATATTGAAACCGTCTGGGGTGCCGGGTATCGTTTTTCCGTGTGAGTAATTTTAGAAATTGTTAAGAAAGATTTTAGAATCTGTTAATGTCGGGTTTCTTGGGAGTTTAGGACTCTCCTTTATCATACAGGTATGGCGAACAGCTATCATACCGATTGCTCTAAAGGAGGACTTACCATTGAATAAGTATTCTAATAAATTAGCTACCCTGATGCTGACAGCTGTCTTAGGAACGACATCTCTTCCATTTACTGCCCTACACGCAGAGGCTGCTTCAACGTCACTCTCTGTACAAGAAATTCAACAAGCAGTCAATAAACTCTCCCAACTTCGCGTGATGCATGGCTACCAGGACGGCTCCATGGGTATTCAAAACCAAATTACTCGTGCAGAACTGGCAACAATGGTCGTCCTTACTTTTGGTCTACAAGGCAAAGCAGATAAATTGGCGAGCTTCACAGATGTAAACCAAAATGCGTGGTACTACAAGTCCGCTGCTGAACTGGTAGCACTAGATATCATGCAGACGAAAGACGGACGCTTTGATCCGCAAGGAACCGTAACAGACGCCGAAGTAGTACAAATCGTGTCCAAAGCGTTGAATCGTGATGCAAAATCTGTGAATTACTGGATGGAACGTTTTTATTCGGACAATAGCAATGCTACTCGTGGTGAGGTCGCGTACTTGTTGGAAATCGCGCACCAAGCGATCCCTTCAGCAAATGCAAAAATTACGAGTGTTCATGCACTGAATGCAATTACCTTAATCGTAACCTTTGACGCTCCTTTAACAGCGGAAAATGAAGTATTTGCCAAAGCAAAAGAAGACTTTGTATTTAATGACGGGCTTACCTTAACCAACATGCCACGCCTAAAAACGGGCTCGATTTCTACTTATATCGTACCTACATCCGTACAACAGCCAGGTACTACTTACAGCCTGACCTATAAAGGACAAAAAGCAGGTACATTTGTAGGCAACGCAACGAAGCTTGCGATGACAGAGGCAAGGCAGGTTGCGAATGATACATTCGAATTGGAGGCCCTCAAGGCAAATGGAGTCGTAGACTACGGATACGTCATCTCCGCATACAGCGCCGGTCGCGGAGCCAATGCATTCGTGCTGGATGAAAACAACAGCGCAGATGGCAAAACCTATCAGATCATCTCCTCAGGCCAGGCAAGAGAAGTAACGATTACACCAGCAGGCGGACAGCCGATCGTGGCAAAATACGTACCATTCACACAATCAACGGATGGTAAACAAGAACCTAAATTCCGCTTACCAGAAGGTCAGGTGCTGACACCAGGCGTTACGTACACCGTAACCTCTGATTGGGCGCAAATTGCCAACCCGACATTCGTAGCCAAGGATATCCCCCCGCTGGAAATAACCGAAGCTGAAGCGATTAGTGAAACCTCCATCACCGTTACCTTGTCAGAGGACCCGGGAGATGAGCTGTTCTCCGGTCGCAGTGTAGAATTGACTGACACAGAGGGGAATAAACTGGTGGCTACATATAAATATTCCAGCCGCAAAGGCGCAGTAGGCGTGTTTGATCTTACGCAAGCTGGTAAACTGACAAAAGGTACTGCTTATACTGTGACTCCAGTTGGCGAATGGGCTGGCAAATCTAAAGCTGAGCTGACTGTGGAATAGCATACCGGTAGATGAAGCTTTTGAAATCACGAAAAAGTGTTGGTTCGCCGTGCTGCGCGTAGTCTATTTTCGAGGTCTGCCATTCGAAACCACCACACAAAAATTCCGTCATATTTTCCCGGGTGATGCTGATCACCTGAATTGGCGGTTGGGGATTTAAAGAGTGGCTTATCATCGCACGAATTTGCCGTAGATTAACAGACAGTAAAAACATACCAATGGAAGTTTCACATTATTGAGGACGCCAAGCAAAATACCGAACCGAATGGAATCACCAACGCGGAATTTGTGGGAGAAGAAGCGGAAAGAATTTGAATAAATTCAACTTGATTTTAGGCAGATTTCACCCTTTGGTGAACCTGCCTTTTTTTGAGCATATACATGGTTTCAATGCTATTTAATATACAAATGCCTGTTTCATACATTTACAAACCCACCTTTTACGGATGTAATTTCACCGTATTTTTTACCTACTTTATCTAAAAATGTAAAAAGTGTGCTTTAATAAATGGAATAAGATTTATTTTGTCTTACTGAGGAGGAAGATATAATGAATCTTTCGTGCGGCATTACTGGTTTTTATGACGTTAAACATAAACAACCTCCAGGTATTAATGGAAATGAATTTAAAAAGATATGCCATTCTGTAGCAATGATAACGAATGGAAAGATGGTTCATTACAAAGAGCCATCTGAAACAATTACAAGTTTTTATGAGGCTAAACTTACGGTTATAGACAAAGAAATTTATGTATTACTCAATGCCTATTATCCAATCCTTGCTTTTGCTTCTTCTGTAGAATACTTCAATATTATGTTTATTGATGAACCTAGTTTAGTTGAACATTTTAGTTTGTATTACAATGTTATTTCTAGTGATGAACTTAATGAACCGCTGCTGTACAAAGAGAAAGGAGGGAACTTAATTATAAGGAATAAAAATAACTTAAATAATGCTGAGTTAGAACAAATACGCTATTGGCAACCACAAACAGTTGGAAAAGTAGCATTTAATTTTTGGGATTAAGTTTTTAGATGATAATTTATCAATTAATCCAAGAGAAGAAAAGAACGTTGAAGAGTTTGTTAGAAGTATATTTTCAAAATTCTCGTAAGTTAACTGACTATGTTCAACAAGAATATACATCCACACCAAGCCAGCGTTTTAGCACGGATTCTAAGCTGCTGGCTGTCGTGATCGGAGCAGGGCTTGTTTTGCCTAGTCAAAATGATAATACAATAAACGATCCCGATAGAATATAATGGAAAGGCACAACATTTAATGACGGGATTACATAACCCATAAGACAGGTTTTTAGGTAATTTACAAGGAGAAATGAGTGCAAACGTTCCTCCACAGAAAAAAATGCACGTATAAGATGAGGTGATGAATATGAAGAACTGTGCTATATACAGTTCTAATTTTGATTTAGCTCAGGTTATGGAGACAATTGAAAAGCTTTATAACAAAGAGACAATATGGATTAGCGAAAATAAGACTCAGGTAAGAGTCATAAGCAAAAAATGGTTTAGTAAAACAGAGAACACGTTTAACATAATGACCAGTAAAACTCACCCGGAAGAATTCTCTACTATGATCAATGGAATGAGTAATTTTTTCAGGCAGATTCCAGCAAAAAATGAAACGGTTCACCAAAAACTTTTACTCAAGATTGCTACGTTGAATATGGTTATTGGCATTGAAACAGAGAAGGATATCTCAGATAAATTGTATGCAGAGATACTGGATGTTGCGAGACAATTGGATGGTATTGTATTCATGGGTACTCGAGAACTCCTGGATTACAATGGTAAGCTGATTCTTGACATAGATGGAAATTCTGAAGTTGATGATTTTATTGTAACTGCTCATACTAGCTTTCTGCATAGTGACTTGAAAATAACTGAATCTGGCATGAGGCGTAAAGAGCGATCTGAAAAAATATTGTCCGAGAGCAATATTCCTGTCAATAAAAGTCTACCGGTTATTTGTGGTGATGAAGATGCAGTAATTAGAGATGTTGATGAAATTGCCAGGCGTGCTATTGCTTTATGCATTGTTGCGCTAAAGGGAGAGTGTCATGGTACCAATCATGATCTAGAAGATACAAGGGCTTTGATTACCCGGATTATCAATCAATATAATGCTTCTGATTTCTTTTCTCCTAAAGAAAGATTGTTTATTGAAAACGATTATCCGGATATGGAGGATGCTGTCTATTTTTCCTGGTGCTATGAAGGATATTTGGTTATGCTATGGGCTCTCGGGTACGTAGACGAATTGGAATATCCAAGCAGCATATGCAATGTGCCAGCGGCAGTAGCGATTTTAAAGGAACATGAAACATATGCTGATTTTATTGCTCATGCTCAAATGAGAAAGAAAGATGAAATTTTAGATGCTGCAGATTTAATTTACAGGTATGATTGGGTGTGTGTGGATAGCCGTATTAATAACAGACCGGTACCAGGGGAATTGGACGGTGGAGTAGTATATGAGCGACACCGTGCATTGAACTGGCTCATTACATATATGGAGCAAGAATGGGATCAGGTCACAACTGATACGTGATGGTGTATATCTTTCTGTTGAATATATAACATGTTCGGTACTTCGCCATATATATACATCTGATTTGATACATCGACAAATATTTATGATGGGTAAGAAAAGAAGGTGAAAATCAGAGGCTAGCAAAAGACACGCTGGCCTTTCTTCTGCCGGATCGCATTCCGAATCGCCTCCTTCCAACCACACTCCCCTGTCAAAATATCAAGTGTAATTTATATAGATCAACTATCTTCGTTAATTTCAAATAGCCGATTTTTCTAATTGGATGGCTTTATTAAAAGTTAAAAATAAAATACAGAAATTTATATGGAAGGATAGAGTATATACCATGAATAGTAGATGGATTGAGGAATTTCCGCAACTTGAAACACAACGTTTTTATTTAAGGAGAATTACCTTACATGATGCCAAAGAAATCTATGATTACTTTTCTAACGATGAAGTCACCAAATATTATGATCTTGATAGTTTTACTACTATTCAGCAAGCGATTGATTTAATTGAGCATTGGGATATGAGGTTTAAGGAAAATCAAGGTATAAGATGGGGGATTGCCAAAAAAGAGGATAATAAACTGATTGGTTCGTGCGGTTATCACAATTTGGCTAAAGAGCATCACAAAGCGGAAATTGGTTACGAAGTTGCACCTAATTACTGGAGAAAAGGAGTAATTACAGAGGTTCTTAAACCAATCCTTACTTATGGTTTTCAACAAATGAAATTTCATAGAATAGAAGCATTTTATGACCCGGAGAATATAGCTTCGCAAAAGTCACTTGAAAAAGCAGGTTTCTGTTATGAAGGGACATTGAAGGAATGTTTTTTTGAAAAAGGAAAGTTTGTTGATGCAGTAATATGTTCTCTTTTGAGTAAAGACTATTTTCTTAATAAGGCTTAACCATAGTATATAAACATATAAAGCTCAGTTAAGATGGGGATTGTTTTGAATAACTGAGAGTATAATTTTGATAATAATATTGACAAATAGTTATTATCAATTACAATAGTTTTATGATTATTGAACAAATGGATATGGATGAACAAAGGATTAAAATCTTTAAGGCTTTGGCGGACCCAACCCGGCTACAAATTGTTCGTACGCTTTATTACAACAAAAAAGAGATGAGTTGTGGAGAGGTAGGTGAAAAATGCGAGGCTTCAAAGTCGAATGCATCTTATCATTTCCGGACACTCAGAGAAGCAGGGCTGACGACGGTTAGAAAAGATGGACAGACAAAGTATATTCAACTAAATCTAGAAACATTCCATATGTATATGCCTGGATTCCTTGACACAATATAATCCAGGATTCTTTTTGTTCTGTAGTTAAAAAGTTATTTAACTAATGAACTTTTGGGGTGGATGTCATGAAAAAATTATTGGTTTTATTCTTTTCAGTTATGTTTGTAATTGGAACAGATACCTTCTTAATTTCACCTTTGTTACCGCTTCTTCAAGAAGAATTTCATGTATCAACAGATATATCTGGATGGATGGTAAGTTCTTATGCCTTGGGATATGCTTTATTTGCATTAATCGCTGGCCCATTATCGGATCAGTGGAATCGAAAGAAGGTTATGTTTTGGGGAATGGTTGCTTTTTCTGTTTCTACCTTTTTATGCGGTACAGCGCAAAGCTTTTGGGTGATGAATATCTTTCGATTTGCGGCTGGCATAAGCGCTGCCTTTGTTACACCGCAAATATGGGCTTCAATTCCAATACTTCTTCCAAAAGAAAAGATACTAAAAGGTATGGGGATCGCTACTGCTGGACTTTCCATTTCGCAAATGCTTGGCCTTCCCATTGGAAGTTATTTAGCGTCTGCTCATTGGTCAATACCTTTCTTTTGTATTGCGTCTATTTCTTTACTTTTATCTTTTTTTATTCTATATTTTTTCCCCGATACCATACCAACTCAGATAAACAGAGAGCCAGTTTCATTTCTTAAGCAATACACGAATTTGTTGAACAACAGTACATCTCAGCTTGCTTTCTTAGGTTATTTTGTCTTTCAGTTAGGAAATTTCGCAGCTTTTTCTCTTTTAGGTACATGGCTGGCAGACCAATATCATTTCACTATTTCTCAAATAGGAACAGTTATGCTGTTTTTAGGGCTTGGCAATACCATTGGAAGTTTATGGGGGAGTGCAATCGTTCAGCGGTTAGGAAAAAACCATGCGATGTCGACAGGAATTTTTCTGCTCATTACTTTGTATATTGTGCTCCCTTACGCTCCGAGTGGCACATACATAAAAATAAATTTGATGGTTATTTTTGCAATATGCGGTATTTTGTTTCCTATAATGATGGGCTCGCTTCAAACCTTGTCCCAAACATCTAGAGGAACGATTGCAGCTTTGGCTAACACTCTTATGTATACAGGAACAACCTTAGGGGCCGTGTTAGCAGGATTTTTATATGGGAAGACACACTTTTTTATCCTTATTTCCCTGTTTACTTCTCTCTGTTATCTTATATTTGTTTGTTTATTTAAAGCAAGTGGCATCTTACGTTCAAGCGTGAAGTAGCCAGGTAAAGTGAAGAAGCAGCTTACTTGATTTCAGGTAAGCTGCTTTACGTTTTAACTTGTAAGGTATTTTTTAATTCATTTACATCAGTAAAATACACATCTTTTCGATATTTCATCATTTCTTCTACATCGCCTTCTTTTTGAGCCTTAAAATAACTAGTTAAGGCTTGTTCTGCATCATCTACAGGCTTTCTTGATTGTTGGGGAAGTGAGGTCTGAATATGAGACACAGGTGGTATTCCTGTCACGAGTTTCCGCGCTCCATTTTATTTCATTTATGCGTGTTGCTTTTTTTACATGACAAAACTGTAAGGAAAATGTAAGACGCCCCGCATAGATACGATAGGATCTTTCGTGTAAAGTAGAGTATGTCAGGATAAATATTTATAGAAGGAAGAAAAGAAATGATAATTATTCCATTGGGAAATTTAGTTCTCGGTTTATATTCCATTCTTTTTGTGCTAAAAGGAGAAATTGAATATGCAGTGCTTTTACTTTTAGTTGGATTACTGTTAGATAGTCTGGATAGCTATACAGCAAGAAAGTTAGATAGGAAGAGTGATTTAAAAAAAGAACTGGATTCACTTGCGGATATCATATCATTTGGTGTGGCTCCAGCTATGATTATGTATGTTGCCGTCTTTCATGAGCTGCATACAATAGGGGTGCTAATCGCATCTATTTTTCCGATTTGTGGAGCCTTGCGTCTTGCCTATTTTCGCACACAATCCCCCTCAAAAAAGTACGTTATAGGTCTGCCAATTGGGCTAGCTAATGGAATACTAGCTACTTTTATCCTTTTTGGACCTGTTTTTAATAAAGGCGTATCAATGATGGTTATTCTTGCTTTGTCTTATTTTATGATTAGTAAAATAAAGTTTTTCCGTGTAAATGGTAGATAGTTAGCGGGAATGGAGGCGACAAACTATGGAAATGGCAAAAGAATTAATCTCTCAATATGGATACATCTCTATTTTTTGTTTACTTGCTTTGGGGATTGTTGGATTGCCTATTCCTGATGAAATACTTATGACATTTGTCGGTTATTTAGCCTCTAATAATGTTTTACATTATGAAGGTGCAGTAATAGCCAGCTTTTGTGGAGCTATGTCAGGTATGGTTTTTAGTTATTTTCTTGGGAGAAAAATCGGTAAACCTCTATTAAATAACTATGGGAAATGGATAGGATTGACGCCAACACGACTCCTTAAAGTAGAGGGCTGGTTTCATAAGTATGGTCCGTGGACGATTGTCTTCGGTTATTTTATCCCAGGGTTTCGCCATGTCACTTGTTACTTATCTGGAATGAGTGGGATGGGGGTGCGCAAATATCTTTTATTTGCAGGTTCAGGAGCACTATGTTGGTGCCTAATCTTTATTACTATAGGATATTACATCGGAGAAATATAAGATATGAGGGATAACTGATGAAAAAAATTAATGATATTTTCTTTCTTTTCTCTATCATAGGTGCACTATTTGTAGTATTCTATATGGCTTGTCTTGGAATATCTACAATTTGACTCTTAGAACAAAAACTAAAAAGCGAAGCTTATAGGCTTCGCGGGCTTGCTTTATCATCTAGAACGTTTCTAGATAAAAAATTCGATTTCGATAACTGATAAACCATACAATATTGTTCTAAATGACTGTTAGGTAACTTAATCACATCAACGATTTTGAAGTTATAGTGCTCGTATAATTTGATGTTGCTGATATTCTGTGTTTCTAAGGTACAAATAATATTTCTCTTCTTACATTCGTCTAAAAGAGGTTTCATCACTTTGGTGACGAAGCCTTGACCCCGATACTTTTGTTGTACCACAAGCATATCTAGGTGAATATATTCCCGTTCCCCTACTATTGATAACCATGCAGAACTCATACTACGTAAGATAAATATTCCTCGCAAAAATTGTTTTATACCAATATAACGACATATTTTAGATGATTTGACGATAGTGAATAAGATAGCTGACAAGTCTTTACATTTGGTTAGCGGTGATGAGTTGACCTTCTTTGATCGAAACACGAGTGCGACAGCTTCTAAACTGTCTGATGTTGTGTATAAGTCAGAATAGTCATAGAGCATCGTTACGTAATTTTGAAAAAAAATCTTGAGTACGTCTAGCCTTGTAGACCGATCAGGTAAAATGTATTCATATAATGGATCATCCATAAATCCTTCAGCCAATACTTTTGCTGCTTTATGAATGTCTTTACGGTCCAATTTTTGAAGTTGCGTGCTACAAATAGTTCCACCCCGGATCTGTAATCATCGTATTTAAGGATTTTGCAATGTCTTCATTCCTATGCTATCGCCATAATGTGAAGTAGTCAAACATTTTAGAATTTATGCAGCAGCTTCACTTGTTTCCGAAAATAAAGCCCTTGCACATCTGGCGAGTGTTGACTCCATTCCGACATCGGCAAACCAAGAAGACCATGTCAGCATGGGAACAATTGCATCGCGTCAAGCACGAGACATTATTCACAATTCTGCCTGCCATTGGAAAGTGATCGTGTGATCTCAGATCAAATGGAGGAACTGTATACATCTGATTTGATACATCGACAAATGTTTATGGTAGGAGGTAAGAAAAAAAGGAAGGGCGGTGGGCGGGAACGGTTGGAAAAAGACACACTGCCCTGTCTGCTGCCGGATCGCATTCCGAATCTCCTCCTTCCAACCACACTCCTTTGTCAAAATATCAAGTGTAATTTATATAGATGAAGAGAAAATTAAGTACGAAAGTAAGTTATCTATGAAAGATCTTGTATTTAGAGTTGGAATTTAATCATTCGATAACATTTGAAATATCGGACACATAGCAGAAGAGCGTATGTGTCCAATTTAAGTTAATATGGAAGAATCGAGGATTAAACGATGTTAGTTTATTTATTTAGTATTGTATTGTGTTCGAATCTCATCATTGGAATTCTATTAGGATTGACCGGTATATCGGGGTTTCTTCTTCCTCTAATATATGTTGGTTTTTTGCACCTGCCATTAAGGGAATCACTCGCTTTAAGTTTTTTGTCGTTTGCTGTTTCAGGAATGATTGGAGCTTATTCTTACTGGAAGTCTAAAAACATGGATACCAGGTTGGCTCTTTTCCTAAACATAGGCAGCCTACCCGGGGCTTTTTTGGGCGTTCAATTAAATGTTTGGATCCCTGATAATATTGTAAAACTACTGTTATATGCATTTATCCTTTTGGCTGGGCTATCCATTTTATTTAAGAAAAATCAGGACAATCATGAATCAAACATAAGTGTAAGCAGATCGAACCTTTTAGAAAATAAAATCATGGTTGTCCTGATCGGTGTAATAACAGCAGCCATTTGTTCTTTAACAGGAGCTGGAGGGCCAATCTTACTTGTTCCTCTACTTGCCAGTTTGGGCGTGAACATTAGGGTTGCGGTAGGAGTTAGCTTGCTAAATTCTGTGATCATAGCTATCCCATCCATATTCGGATACTTTGCTCACTCGAATATGGAAAGTATTACACAATTGATCATAGCCAGTTTAATTGGGACAACTCTTGGTATTGTAGCAGGTGCTTACTATGCAAACAGGGTTAAAATTAATTACTTACGTATATTTATAGCACTTGTCACCATACTATCTTCCATCTATATGCTCATTACGATGTTTATTTAACATTATTCCGAAAGAAGTCTCCCACTTCTAAACGTGAAGGTACGGCAACATCAATGGAAGTGGGAGATAAATTTTGGTTAGACGTAGCCTACGTTTTTCTTCTTATACCAATGTGATTTGCGCCTGTTCTTTTCGAGCACCCAGAAGATAGGAGCGGGGTGACTGTAGAGGCGTAATTCTTTAGCAATAAAGAGAACTCACAATCTTGTCGGTTATTTATGAAAAGCGCGTTAAGGAAAAAGTCTACTTCCTGGATTTATTGATTCCCACCTGCATATTACAATGTACGGTACGAATAAGTTAGCAGTTAGTTGCAAAGAGCCATACATGAACTCAATTGAAGATATACTGAAAGAATTAAGAGTAAAAGCACAGACAACACCGAAAGGGCAGTGGGTCAGGGCATGGGGATTTAATGAGACAGCGGTTGCGGAAAAGCGTTACCCAACAAGAGAAGAGTTGGATGAAGTTTCAACTGAACATCCGATTAAGGTGCTACGAACCTGCGGTCACATTTCTGTAATCAACAGTAAGGCATTAGAAACGATAAACATTAATGAAAATACCCCTGATCCAGACGGAGGGACAATAGAGCGAGACCACCAAGGTGTGTTAACAGGTCGTTTAATTGAAACCGCTCACATGAGGGTGTTTTCTATGAATTTGGAGATGGTTATCTAAAAAACTATGGGGAACGTGTAAATTATATGTATCCTGTGCGTAATTTCATCGATCGGGGAATTATAGCCGCGGCCAGCTCCGATAGTCCGGTTACTGATTGCAATCCACTGCTTGGTATCCATGTTGCTGTTAATCGAAGAAGTAAATTGGGTCAGGAGGTAGCCAGTAGTCAACGGATTGATGTGTTGGAAGCAATTAAGTTGTACACATGGAATGGAGCTTATGCAAGCTTTGAGGAGGACATTTAAGGGAGCATTGAAGTAGGCAAGCTGGCAGATTTTGTTGTGATAAACAGTAGTATTCTTTCTACAGAAGAAAGTAAGATTAAGGATTTATCTGTTGAAATAACCGTACTTGACGGTAAAACTGTTTACCAGAAAGCAGAATGTGTTTTATAGAATTTAAATGTTTTTCTTATTGCAGGAAACAGACTTACTGAACGTTCTACTGCAATCTTTGAAAGGTATCAACTGGATGAACAACGTTATAATTCTTGTGAAAAGAGAGAAGATTCTCCAGCATAAAAAGTGGCTATTTCTTATATGAGAAATAGCCACTTTTTATGCTGAAAACTTATATAGAGATAACCATTGTTTTTCTATCCATAGATGATGAGCACTCCGCTCAGATGAACTGCACTTAATATAAGAAACCAGGAAACAACGATCCTGAGATTTTCGTACCATTATCGGGTTGTATTATAGAGATTGGGGAAACATGTAGTAGCACTTTTGCTTGGAAATCATATGATGATAGCAGGTAGATAAGAATGTGTATCTACAATTACGTAAGCGCTATCCTACTGTGAAAGGAGGTGTATTATGATGTTCTGGATCGCCTGGGCTGTAGTTGGTATCGTTATCTGGGGAGCAATGAATTCCTGGATGACAGGTCAAGTGGCTGGTAATGGCTGGTGGGCATCACTGATTGTCACGCTGATAGGCAGCTGGCTTGGTGATTTCCTGTTGGGTGACTGGCTCTGGGTTATTGCCGGATTCAATATCATTGCCGGAGCTATTGGTGCCATTATATTTAACTGGCTATGGAGCTTGGTACGTAAAAAAACAGAATAACACACATGGCTATGGAAAAACAAAAGCCTTGTTTTCGAAAAGGCATTACGATTGCTTTGCACTGTTCTTACTCCTTATAACAAAGATTAAGACACTTCTATATGTATGGAGAATTGTTATGATTCCCTATTTAATGCATGGGAAGTGTGCGAACTACTTATGAGAAAGAAAGTTTGTATGATGGAGGGCCTCCCTTTGGTAAAAGGAGGCTCTTTTTGTTGGAATAAAGCAAGCTATTTAATTTCAAAAGCAGTATCTCGAGCATCATCGGAATCTTCCGGTTGAGCCCCAAAATTCCCAAAATCAACTTCGCTTTCTACGATTCTTGTTTGTAGGCGAGGGTATCCTTCAATTTCTACTTCTACTACATCACCTGGTTGAACAGGGCGTGAGTTTTTAGGCGTACCTGTCAGAATGACATCTCCCGGCTCCAATGTGATAAGGCGGGATAAATCCGCGATAAGAAGATCGAATGGGAAAGCTAACGTGCTTGTATTATCTTCTTGCACAACTTTTCCGTTTACATAGGTTCTCAGTGTTAAATTATGAGGATCAACCTCACTCGCGTGGATAAGGGAAGGACCGATTGGGCAGAATCCATCTTGTCCTTTAACACGTAGCATCGATCCGGCATCTGAGGTACGGAAATCATGAAGCCCGAAATCAATGGCAGGGCTATAACCCGCAATGTAATTCCAAGCCTCGCTTCGAGAAACATTCTTCGCTTTTTTTCCAATAACGAGCGCGATTTCCCCTTCATAGTTAAGGTATTGGGTACCGCGTGGCCGAGCTATAGATGCACGGTGTCCAGAAAGAGCGGTTAAAGGTTTCATAAAGTAAGAAGGCCATCTTGGAGTTTTCGCTCCAAATGCTTCAGTTCGACTTGGAAAGTTCAGATGCATGGCAATGATTTTAGTTGGTTTAACGGGTGCTACAAATTCTGCTTCTTCTTCTGAAATTTTTTCTCCATTTTGCAGAACAAGTGTATTCCCATTTTTATAACCTTCAATGATTTGATCTCCTCTTTTTACACGTACAAATTCCATATCTTATTTATCCTCCTAGATAGAATATAAAGTTATATTGAATTGTTCTAGACTTTATGCTGCTCTAGAACTTTTCCACCGGCGAAGGTATAGCCGAAAGAATGGTAGTAACTACCCAGCATTTCTTTTGGTTCAAGCGCTTTCAATTCGTCAAACGGAGAATCGAAAAGCGTAATTTCTGCATCGCCATACCAGATTGGCCCTATTTCTTTGTCTGTTCCACTAAAGGTGACGAGCTCATAGATAGCAGGCTCAGTTCCATCTATACCTGGCAAGTGACGGCTATTATGCAAAGGAGGATCGCTTACTGTTGGGCCGTTTTGTGTAATCTCTTTCAATGTTACTTTTGCATCTACCAAACGTCTTCCTCCGGCAGAAAGAGTACCAGCAAAAATGCCGCCTGGCTCTAAGCGCATACCGGCTTTACCTACGGTAGTAGGACGTGTCATCCAAACCTCGCCTAATTTTTTAGGGAAGCCTTGGACCAAACCGCGTAGCATAGCGTAGTCTTTGTCTACCCAGATGTACACGCAGCGACAAACCGGCTTTCCTTTATATTTAGCACCTACATAAAACATAACTTCTTTATATTGTGAATAATAAGGTTCTGTGATTTCTCGCCCATTCTCACTGCAGGATTGCCAATCAGCAAAAATAAGATTTACAGCGCCTGGGTCATCGGCAGGTTCCAACTCATCAGGTAAAAGAGCGATTACTGCATCTGGATCGGCACGATACTCTATAGTCATAAAATCACCGGAATAATGCCAAGGTGGAGGAGGAAGTAAATTTGCTTTTCCTTCTGGAGAAAGGGGTAAAGAGAAACCTTTTAAATTTGCCATATGTTGGTTCATTCCTTCCTTGTTTTGTAACTAAATAATCGACATAGTTGCTATGTTTAGAATAATCTTATCATGTCTAACATTTAATATCAAATGATTTAATTAATTTAAATTTTTCATAAGATAAAAACTAGATAAAAAGTTTTTTGTGAATTGCAGCTTCGCGGTTTATCTATATAAATTACACTTGATATTTTGACAGGGGAGCGTGGTTGGAAGGAGGCAATTCAGAAAAAGAAGAGGTTGGATGCGCCCTGCGCTCCAGCAGAAGAAAGGCCAGTGTGTCTTTTTCTGACCGCCCACTGCCCTTCCTTCTTTTCTTCCCTCTCACCACAAGAATTTGTCGATGTATCAAATCAGATGTATATAGGGTTTTATCTAATATCAAAGAAGCAAGCTTCTTTATTAATAAGTAATAATTTATTATATATTTCAAATCATTAGATAACATATGACTTGACAAAGAAAATCGTCCGTACTAGTCTTAAGATATCAAATGAGTTTATTAATTATAAATTTTCTAAACAAGAATGGAGTGAAGCAGCTGCTGCCTGTATTTTTCTGAATAATTACATTAATAAATTTATTAATAAAGAAATGGAGTGTTTCTATATGGTTACGAAATCAAGTGAAAGAATTCTGATTGCTAATGTTCTTGTATCACCTGCTCACTACATTGGAGGTCAGCGTGTTTCTTCAAAGAAAACATTTACGGTAATTAGTCCAATTGACGAATCCGTTTTAGGAGAAGTAGCGGCAGGTGGAGAAAAAGAAGTAGATGAGGCAGTAAGCGCAGCATTGAAAGCGTATCCAGAATGGGCTGCACTAGGGCCAAAAGGAAGAGGTGTTTACCTTCGTCGGTTTGCTGATATTGTTGAAAGCCGTGTAGAAGAGCTTGCAGCGGTTGAGACTGCAAGTAATGGCTCACTTTTAGAATCTGGACGTTTACGCGTAATGAAGCGTGCAGCTTATAACATTCGCTTTTTTGCAGAATGGGCAGAAACTTTGAAAGGGAAATCATGGGAATCAAATGGCACACAGTATAGCGTGTTATATCAGCCATCAGGCGTCTCTGCATTGATTACTCCATGGAATGCTCCGCTTATGTTGACCACTTGGAAAGTGGGTCCTGCTTTAGCCGCGGGGAATACAGTAGTAGTTAAGCCACCAGAGTGGGCACCATTTACATGCTCCTTACTGGCTGATTGTGCAGAAGAGGCCGGACTTCCGGCAGGAGTATTAAATATCGTACAGGGAATAGGGGAAGAGGCAGGAGCTGCTCTTACTCAACATTCAGGGATTAGCAGAATTTCGTTTACGGGCTCAGTTGAGACTGGACGTATCATTGGAAAAGTGGCTGCTGACCGTATCGTTCCTGCGAGCATGGAGCTAGGCGGAAAATCACCACTCGTTGTGTTTGCAGATAGTGATTTTGAAGCAGCAGTAAAAACCGCACTCGGTCAATATGACAACGCAGGACAAGTATGCTTGGCTGGCACTCGAATTCTTGTAGAAGAATCTATTGCAGATAAGTTCCTAGATGCTATGAAAGAAGGAGCTAAAAAGATTGTCCTTGGTGATCCGCGTAATATAGAAACAGATGTTGGCCCTTTAATTACGCGTGAACATTTTATGCGAGTACAAGGATTTGTTGAGCGAGCAAAAAAGCAGGGAGCAACAGTAGCTTATGGTGGGAAGGTATCTGAAAAATTGGGCGGGTTGTATTTTGAGCCTACCTTATTTGTAGATATTCCGGAACACGCAGAAATCTTAAAAGAGGAAGTATTTGGTCCTGTCCTTACGTTCCAAACGTTCCGTACTGAAGAAGAAGCAATTGAGATGGCAAATAATACGGAGTATGGTTTAGCCGCAACTGTATTCACAGGCAGTGCAGAACGTGCACAACGAGTGAGAAGCGCCATTATAGGCGGTACAGTGTGGATTAATACATTTTTTGCTCGCGATCTATCAGCACCATTTGGTGGAAGTAAAAAATCAGGTATTGGACGTGAGGGTGGAGATTTTAGCTTTGATTTCTTCTGCAATATCCAAACGGTAGCTTATAAAGCAGGTTCGTTTACTTCGTAAAATACTATAAAAAATCGGAGGCTGTAATTATGGGTGAAATTGTTGGAGCAGCTATACTATCACATGTACCTACCATTATGTTACCGGAAAAAGTTCGTCTTGAAATGAATCAAGGAAAAGGGGACACTACACTGATTCCCGGTTTGAAAAAATTCCGTACTGAGGTTTTAGATCAGCTCAATGCCGATACTTTTATTATTTTCGATTCACACTGGCATACCACATTTGAAATGGTAGTGGATGGACGCGATCATTATGAGGGTCTTCATACCTCGGATGAAATGCCGCGCAGTCTTGCAGACATTCCATATAACTATGATGGAGATCCTGAACTTGCTGCTATTATTGGAGAAACAGCGAAAGGCTATGACGATGTATGGGTGCATGTAAGCCGGAATGAAAATCTTCCGATTCACTATGGTACAGTAAATCTTGTTCATTACCTGCACCGTGGCGAGAAAATCCTTTCGATCGGAACAGCACAGAACGGAGAACCTGAAGATTTCTTACGATTTGGAGAAGTGCTACGGGAGGCTATAGAGAAGAGTAATCGGAGAGTAGTATTGCTTGGTTCCGGTGGACTCTCCCACAAGTTTTATTCTCTGCGTGATATTAGAGTGTATGAAGCCTTTGATCCAAAATATTTAATCACTCCAGAAGCACGTGAAATTGACGAAAAAATCATTGATCTTCTATTAGAAGGAAAACATGGTGATGTGATTGATTTGATGCCAACGTTCCGTACTTTTGGACCGGAAGGGCGTTTTGGTCACTATCTTATGAGTGCAGGTGCACTTGGAGGAAAAGAATGGGCAGTAAAAGGACAAAAGTATTCTGAGTACGAAGCATCAGCTGGAACTGGTCAAGTACACATGTGGTTCCCGCAACCTGTAAAGGGATAGGAATTTACTCTTTATTTCAATGTAAAATAGGACAAAAGCTGGCATGAAAATAAAAAATCCATGCCAGCTTTTATACCCAACTACCTTTGCCAATGCAGATACGGAGGCAACTATATGTCAATTAGTGCAGATACTATAACAAATGAAGAGGTCCGTCTGTTCTCTACTGAACAAATAGTGAAGAAGTTGGAAGAAAAAGGTATGAAATATGTGCGTTTATTATATAGCGATATTCATGGATATCCGCGAGGAAAAGATATTCCGCTAGATTTTTTTAGAACGATTACAGAAGAAGGACAGGCATTTTGTTATTCCAACTTGGTGGATGGACTGGATGGAAGTCCGTTGAATGCACCGGGGATGCCTGATCGAGGGTTTCCAGATATGCGGGCCATGCCTGACTTATCTACGTTAGCTGTGATTCCGTGGGAAAAGGATACCGTTCAGTGCCTCGTCGATTTAGTAGACAATAACGGAAAACCTGTTGATATTTCTCCAAGAGAATTTTTAAAAAGAGCCACAACATTGTTTAACGATAGCTTAGGTCTAACTCCTGTTCTTGCTCATGAATTGGAATTTTACCTCTTGCAAAAAGGAGAGAACGGGTGGAAAAGATACAGTGATCAGGCCGGAATGATCTACACTGTAGGCTATCGTGCAGATGAACTGGGTCTCATGCAGAAATTTCTAGAAGCAGGAAAAATATTGAATTTAGGCGTTACAGCTGCAAATCGTGAACATGGCGGTGGTCAGTTTGAAGTCAACATGATTCATGGAAAAGCGGTATCTTCTGCTGATAGAGCGTTCAGCTTTAAAAATATGATCAAAGAAGTCGCAGCTTGTAACGGATTGTTAGCCACGTTTATGGGGAAGCCCTTTAATAATCAGCCAGGTTCCGGCTTTCATCTGCATCTTAGCTTAATGAACCAGCAGGATAAAAATGTTTTTTCTGATTCCTCGGCTACTGATGGTTTGAGTGAAATGGCGAAGCACTTTATAGCTGGTGTTTTACATCATGCTCCCGCTCTTACAGCGTTCCTAGCCCCTACTATTAACGCATACAAACGCTTAATTCCAAACAATATTGCCCCTGTATCAACGGATTGGGGATATGATAATCGAAATGTACTTGTTAGGATTCCGCCGGAAAGAGGATTGGGAAGTCGGCTTGAAATTCGGGCTGGAGATGGAGCAGCTAATCCATATTTAATTTCTGCGGTCTGCCTTTTAGCAGGTTATGATGGAATTATCAGAAAAATTGAACTCCAACCGGTAGAAGTGAAAGGGAACTCTCTTCCACGAACATTGACGGAGAGCCTGGAGGAGTTGTATGCAGATAAAGCGTTATGTGAATTGATCGGAAATTCAATGATCACCGCTTATTCCGCTGTGAAAACAGCAGAAATTGAGCGTTATCAACAATATGTCACAGATTGGGAGCTTAAGGAATATGTCCAACACCTATAAAATATTAGGAAAACCGCTAATTGGAATTACGACTTGGAGACGAGAGTTACCTACTTTTTTGGGTGAACGAACGGATTTGTATACATTAGGTCCAGAATATGTAGAAAGTATTGAAAAAGCAGGAGGAGTAGCTATACTCTTGCCCCATACTCAACCTGAAATCGCTTTAGCTTATCTTGATTTAATCGATGGATTGCTAGTTTCCGGCGGAGGAGATGTAGATCCGGAAAGCTATGGAGGCAAAAATTCAGGACAATCCTATGAAGTAAATGCAGGAGCTGACGCTTTTGAAATCGCTTTAGTACAAGAAGCCAAAAAGCGGAGGATGCCAACGTTAGGAATCTGTCGTGGATTTCAAATTCTGCAGGTTGCTTTTGAAGGCACCATGCTGCAAGATCTTCATGAAACCTTTCCTCTCCACCCAAAAAACGAGGGAGCACCTGAGTATATACTGAGCCAGAATCACAAAGTGATCTTGGAAGAGGACTCGATTCTAGCCCAAGTGTATAATTGTTCTACTCGAACGGTAAATACGATTCACCACCAATGTATTCAAACGATAGGAAAAGGATTTATCCCGATCGGATGGAGTGAAGATGGCATTATTGAAGCTGTACAATCCAATACTGATTGGTTGGCATTAGGCATGCAGTGGCATCCGGAAAAGCTGGAGGATGAAAAAGAGTACGCATTGTTTTCATACTTTATAAAAGAAGTAGAAAAGCGGATCAAGAAGGAGGAGCCGATGTGATAAAGACAGAAGTTTCACCAACCGTTTCAACATTCTTGCAACAAGAAAAAAGGCTGCTTATTGGTGGAGAGTGGGTTCCTTCTCTGTCCGGAAAAAAAATTCCTGCGATCAATCCGGCAGACGGGAAAGTTCTTACCTATTTTGAGGCAGGAAATGAAGAGGATGTAAATCGAGCAGTAGAGGCGGCCAGAAAAGCGTTTGAAACAGGCGAATGGCCAGCCATGACTCCTCTGGAGCGTGAAAAATTGTTATGGAAGATCGCAGAGATTATTGAGCAGCATGCAGATGAACTTGCTGAGCTGGAAACGCTCGATAATGGAAAACCTATCTCCAATGCTCTCAATATTGATGTAGCCGGTGCAAGCAATGTATTTCGCTATTATGCAGGCTGGCCTACAAAGCTACGAGGAGAAACGAACCCAGTTTCAAGGTCTGGCTATTTAAATTATACGATGCGGGAACCGGTCGGTGTAGTGGGCCAAATTATTCCCTGGAACTATCCACTCATGATGGCATCCTGGAAGCTTGCTCCAGCTCTAGCCGCAGGTACAACGATTATATTAAAGCCAGCAGAACAAACGTCACTTTCCGCCCTGCGTCTTGGTGAGTTGTTAATAGAAGCGGGGGTTCCGGCAGGAGTTATCAATATTATCACAGGTACCGGAGCAGAAGCAGGTACTGCAATCTCCAGTCATCCTGGAATTGATAAAATTGCGTTTACCGGTTCGACGACGGTAGGCCAACAAATTATGACAGCAGGCTCCTCTAATATCAAAAAAATTTCATTGGAATTAGGCGGAAAATCACCCAATATTATCTTTGCTGATGCAGATATTGGAGCTGCTGCAATCGGAGCAGCTGAAGGGATTTTTTATAACATGGGGCAGGATTGCACAGCCGGTTCTAGAGTGTTTGTCCAAAGGGAAGTATATGAAGAAGTAGTAGAAAAAATTGTATCCTATGCTAAAGAATTAAAAATTGGCTATGGAACAGATCCTTCTACCCAAATCGGTCCGATTGTCTCTGCCCGGCAGTTGGACAGGGTGATGGAGTATGTACAAATCGGGGTAGAAGAAGGAGCTCGGCTTCTAACAGGAGGTAATCGGGTAACAAAAGATTCCTTTGATAATGGCTATTTTATTGAACCAGCCGTATTCGCCGATGTGAAGAACACAATGCGAATTGCACAGGAGGAAATTTTTGGCCCTGTTGTTACTATTATTCCTTTTGAGAATGAAAATACATTGATAAATCAAGCAAATGACTCAATTTATGGACTTGGCGCCGGTATTTGGACACGTGATGTAAGTAAAGCTCATAGTGTTGCTAAACAATTAAAAGCAGGCATGGTTTGGATTAATTCGTATGGAGCGGTAGACCCGGCTGCTCCTTTTGGTGGCTATAAAATGAGTGGAAATGGTAGGGAAATGGGCGAGTATGCAATGGAGCTTTATACAGAAATCAAGAGTGTATGGGTGAAAATAGGATAGATAACTTTACAGGAATCAGGCAGAAGAAGCTAAATAAGCGCTCCTTACATTTATTCTGTAGATTATGGATGGCCTGATTTCCTGTTTGCATTTTAATTAAGAAAGGAGATGGTTTTTCATCTAAGTATACGAATGATATGATTAATGCTTTGTTACGTATTATCGAATAGTAGCCTTAGTAACCTTTTTTTACTATAGAGAAGAAAAGGTTATTAAGGCTGCTGTTTATATTATATATAAAGGTTCTTTTATAATAACTACATTAGTACTCATATTTATTCCCTTTTTTGGATAGTAATATATGCTTCACCTGTGGTTGATACTCTGATGATGCTAAATTCTCAGGTGCAAAGCTGTCTCTAATCTTCTATCTTTTTATTCACTCTTCTCAGTAGTTGAGTTAAGATTTTTTGCTCTTCTCTGTCTAAATCAGCAACTACGTCGGCCTCTCCCTGATTAAATTCAGGATATAATTCCTCTATTACTTTTTTTCCTTCATCAGTCAAGGTCACGAGTACCAAGCGTCTGTCTCTTAGATTCGCTTCTCTTTTACACCATTGTTTGCGTTCCAAAGTGTTTGTCATACTACTCACAGCAGCAACTGTAACCCCCATAGATTTGGCCAATTTTCTTGGTTCCATGGAACCCCAAATCCAAAGATTGTAAAGCAAAGTAAAGGCTGTCCAGGAAATATTGTATTTAGAGAGAACGTCACGTTCCATTTTTGTTCGTAATCGTTGTGCAGCCCGGTATAAGTTAGTAACAACCGCCATCGCCTCGAAGTTAAGGGAATGGTTGGTTAAGCGGTTCAAAATAGCTAATTCCTCTGGAAGTAACTTCTCCTCAAAAGAGTACATATATCCTCCTTATTTTTACACAATGTAATAGTTATCGCTGATATGACATTTTTTCCAAAGGTAGATTTGTTTCATTTTCATCCTGTATTTGTTCTGCATGGGATAAAGAGATAAACCTTACTTCTATCGTTTCTGATATAGGCAACAGATCTTTGGTTAATAAGAAAAGCTGAGCTTGATACTTGCCATTTTCATATTTTTTATATAGTGAGTTGTAAATTTTAAGTCTACTGTAAACCCATCTATTTAAAGCGTATATTTTTACCCAATACTCTCCAGCTTGGGGGAGGAGGAATGGACGTGTTAGAAAAAGTTCCCCATTACTTCCTTTAAGTTTTCCCGAAATGGTGTATTCCCTTCCCAAATAATTATTTATTTTTTCTATATCCCCATCCTGCAACGCTTTACGGATATTTGTACTTGAGATTTTTTCATGACTTGAGTTAATAGAAGAAATAATTTCGACTCGAAAACGTTCTTTCGCTAAGTTTTGAAGATCGTAGGGTCCAGCAGCTCCTCGATAGCCAAAGGAAAAATCAAAGCCCACAGTTACGCTTGTAGCACGGAGCGGAAGTAAAAATTGTTCAACAAAATCTAACGGTGAAATTTTTGAAAACACTTGGCAAAATGATACGACATAAGTAATATCTACTCCTAGATTTTCAAAAATGCGCAATTTATCCGGTAAAGGTGTGATGGAAGCTGTATAATTGTTATTTCCAAACAGCTGTCTCGGATGTGGATCAAAAGTCATCACGGCTGATTTTAAACCGGTCTTTTTAGCGTATCTAACGGCTTCTTTAATGACACCTTGATGTCCATAATGTACGCCATCGAAGTAACCAATAGCAATAGAAGAAAAGTCGGTCACAAAAGAAGGTGATAGCGGATAAGAAAGATGTATAACTTTCATTTTTTCACCTGCTTTATATCAAATTTTTTAGAATGAATAAATTTTGTGTTGTAAAGAAATTCAATTTCGTTCGTTATCTAACGATATTGTATCATATTTAATGATTCGGATAAATTAAAAATTTCCCAAAAACGCAAGTGATAAAAATATATACAGAAAATTTATAATGTGTTGACAAATAAAAAAGATTATATTATTCTTTCGATATAAAACGTTAAGTATTTAATGATTCTGTAAATTCCGGAAGGTTGATTGGAGGGTTTTATTATGGCAATAAGAACAGGGAAACAATTTCTTGAAGATTTGAAAAAAGACGGGCGCGAAATTTGGCTCGATGGTGAATTAGTGAAAGATGTAACGACTCATCCTGCTTTTAAGGGTGCTGCTGAACAAGTAGCAAAACTTTTCGACTTACAGCATGAATTTCCAGAGATTATGACAACAACCTCATCAGAAACAGGTGAACGCTTCGGAATTACTCATTTAATTCCAAGAAGTAAGGAAGATATTAAACGAATTCGCAAAGCGATGAAAATTTGGGCAGAGGCTTCTGTTGGTTTAATGGGAAGAAGTCCGGATTATATGAATGTCACTTTTGCTTGTTTTGCTGGACATGCAGATGTATGGGCGCGGCGTGGAAATGAACAAGGGGCGCAGAATTTGATTAACTATCAAAAGTATGTTCGGGATAACGATTTAATTATGACGCACTCGATTATTAACCCACAGGTTGATCGCTCCGTATCCGAAGCTGAGCAGGGCGGAGGAGAAATATCTCTGCACAAGGTCGGGGAAACAGAAGACTCAATTATTGTACGTGGCGCACGTATGCTAGCAACATTAACTCCATTTGCAGATGAATTAACAGTATATCCAGGCAGTGATATTCGACTCCAAGATAAGAAGTATGCAATTTGTTTCGCAGTCCCTATGAACACACCAGGATTGAAGTTTATTTGCCGTGATTCATACAGCAAGGATAGAAATAACTTTGATTATCCGCTGTCTTCCCGTTTTGATGAGATGGATGCGGTAGTTATTTTCGATGATGTACATGTACCAAAGGATCGCGTATTCATGGATGGAGATACCATTGGCTATTCAGAAGTAATTGGAGAGGGGTACTGGAGAAACTACATTATCCTTCAAGCAATGAATCGAGCCCTAACGAAACTTGAATTTGCTTTTGGCTTAGGTCATATGATCGCGGATACCACAGGAGTTAATACATTTGATCATGTTCAGGAGAAGCTAGGAGAAATATGGAATATGATGGAGATGACGCGTGCGGGTGTCATTGCAGCTGAAGAGGGGGCTTTCGAAGTTGGAGGCAAAGGAGTTTGGGCTCCAAATGATCAACCATTACTTGCACTTCGAGGCTTAATGCCGAAATGGATCCCACGGGCAACAGAGTTGCTTAAAATCATCGGTGGTGGTGGCTTTATGCTTACACCAACTTCAAAAGATCTAGATGGTCCACTGTCTGCTGAAATCGCTAAATATTACCAGGCGCGTAATGCTGATGCAGAAAAACGTATTCGTTTATTCAGACTTGGCTGGGATTTTATCGGTTCAGATCTTGCTGGTCGTGGAGATTTGTATGAGCGTTTCTATCTAAGTGACTCGTTTCGCATGACGGCATTAAATTATAAAGTAGCAGATAAAACGCACCCTGAGATGCTTGTAAAGCAGTTTTTACAAGAACCTGTAAAGCAACTGCAACCTACAAAGTAAGAATTGAGTAAAATAGTTAATTTTGGCCGTTAGCTAGAGATGGTTTCTTCCTATGCAGAGTAAAGCAAGGGAGAGACTTCTCTAGTCTTTCGTTTTTACTATGTAAATTACACTTGATATTTTGACAGGGTAGCGTGGTTGAAAGGAGGCGATTCAGAAAAAGAAGAGATTGGATGCGCCGTGCGATCCAGCAGAAGAAAGGCAAACGTGTCTTTTTCCAGCCTCTGATTTTCACCTTCTTTTTTTACCTCTCACCATAAAAATTTATCGATGTATCAAATCAGATGTATATAGATGGATAATTTCGGAGAAAGAGGGCGAGCTTCTCTATGAAGGTAGAAACAACGAGCAATTCGGCTATAAGTATTGAAAATACTATCAACTCTAGCGGACCAAGGCAAACAGAAGGATTGAGAAGAGTATTAAAAACGCGGGATTTAGTTATATTCGGAATGGTTTTCATGGCACCCGTATCAGCTCAGACTCTCTATGGTTCTCTCGCACAAGTATCGAATGGACATGCTGTTTTATCATATGTTATTGGCTTGATAGCAATGATATTTACAGCTTATTCTTACGGTAGGATGACAGAGGCTTTTCCAATCGCAGGCTCTACCTACACCTATACATCACGAGCCATCCATCCATATTTAGGATTCATTGCAGGCTGGTCTATGTTGTTGGATTATGTGCTGATTCCTATGCTTCTATATAAATTAAGTGCAGTATATGCCATTGAATTATTCCCTTCTGTTCCTCTTTGGTTTATGCTTCTTGTATTTGTAGTTCCGGTAACGATATTTAACTGCATAGGTACGGAGGTCGCTTCAAAAGTCAATATACTTATGACAGGAATTATGATAGTAAGTATTTTACTATTCGTTGGATTTGCCATCAAAGCATTACTTCATGGGATAGGAGTAGGCAGTATATTTTCTATACAAGGGATTTATAATGCGCAAACGTTTACATGGAACTCACTGATAGGAGGAGCCTCTATCGCTGTTCTATCTTTTCTTGGTTTTGATGCTGTAACGACTATGGCTGAGGATTCTAATGTCACAGGGAAAATCGTCGGGAAGGCAGCTGTATTGTCCTGTGTTATCAGTGCGGTGTTGTATATAATTCAAGTCTATTTTGCTACTATAGTTTTTCCAGATTTTCAATCCTTCAAATCAGCAGATACAGCGTTTTTTGAGATTACTACGGTTGTAGGGGGAAGTGGACTCGCCATTGTGCTAGCTTTAATTATTTCGCTTTCCGGAATTTCAACAGCTCTGGCAGGACAAGCTGCGGCATCAAGGTTATTATATGGAATGGGGCGTGAACAAGTATTGCCGAAGTTGTTTGCTCATATCCATCCTAAATACAAAACACCTGCTTATAGTATCTTATTTATGGCCGTTATAGGATACATAGGTGCTGTTGCCATTGATTTAAGTGTGATGTTTCTTATTATTGTTTTCGGTGCATTGATTGGCTTTCTCTGTGTAAATTTGTCAGTATTTATAGAGTATTTCGTCAAAAGAAAAAAGCGTAATTTCTCTGGGTTCATTTTCTATGTCTTGTGTCCTTTATTTGGTTTGTTTGTATGCGCTTACATTTTGTGGGGAATGGACAGAATCGGACATATAGTAGGATTCTCATGGTTATTAGTTGGGTTTATTTATCTAAGTATTACAAGCAAGGGATTTTCAAAGAAGGTTAATGTTTTTAAAGATGATTCCTTTTAGTTATTGTGATATCCGCTCTCTACTAAGGCGGAGAGCTTCCCTGTGGAAGTTCGGTGGCGACTTGCTTCAGTAGAGGCGGTGTATTCTATCATAGGTTCATGCCATAGTTAATAAGGATGGTTTACATGAAAGAGCCGTACCCCTTTCTTAAGGGTATGGCTCTTTTGTATACAATATGATAATCGCCAGCGCTCATACAGTCGAAGAAAGCGTAGGGATGAAATTATAGTTTTATAAACTATGAAATGATATACTTATTTATACATATAAAATTTTACATAATTACATTTAGTATTAAAATATATAGAAAACGCAGTGGAGGATAAATATGCTGGAAGATAACTTTCTTTCTGAAGAGAAAGATATAATACGTCGTTTACATGGAAAACCTTATGATTTCGAAGCGATGACCATTGTTTCGAATCTGTACCGGGCTGCTCAGCGTATGAGAATAAAAATGGAACGAGAGGTTCTCTCTGAGTATAACCTTTCATGGACGGCTTTTGACTTGTTACATAATCTTTGGATATGGGAACCGATGGAAATGAGGAAGGTAGCTAAACTGATGGGGGTTACTGTAGCTACCGTAAGCAGTATTACAAACACATTGGAACGAAAAGAATTATGTGTGCGAGTAGCAGACCAAAGAGACCGAAGGTTAGTGCAACTAAAGCTTACATCTTTAGGCAAAGAAGTAATCGAAGATTTATACCCAAAATTCAATAAAGGAGAAATAGAAATTGTAAAAGGGTTAACCGAAGAAGAAGGTAAAGTTATTACGGAGTTATTAAGAAAAATTAACAGGAATATGGATTACCTTGTTGATTGAATCACTAAATACTTCCTATATACATCTGATTTGATACATCGACAAGTTTTTATGGTGGGAAGGTAAGAAAAGAAGGAAGGGCGGTGGGCCAACCTCTTCTTTTTTCCGAATCTCCTCCTTCCAACCACACTCCCCTGTCAAAATATCAAGTGTAATTTATATAGTAGATGATAATAGTGATGGGGCTGTTAACAAAAAAAGTACATTGCTTAATTTTCAGCAGCCCCATTTAAAAACATCTTAGTTCGGAGGAGTAATAACTTTTTATTATTACTTCCTTTATGTTAACGTGGGTGTCTTATCTGTCCGCGGATTTCCCCATTCGGATGTGCCTCAGTATGGACATTCACATAAGCGTTACCATTACGCATCTCTCTCAAGAGTGTAGACAATGATTGTCTAGCTAAAGGCCCGACTAAATTTGCACTTGTTAATGTTCCCGTTACTATGCCTCTATCTACAGTAATTCCTCTGCTAACAGGACCAAAAAGAAATACGACGATGGGACCGTTCATCCCTCTTCGACCTAAATGAATATGTGCCTGTGTAACGTTCCTTATATTCCTAACAACCAATGTAAATCTTAACCTTCTACCATCATTACTAAGCTGAAAATTAGCTACACCACTTGCATTGGTTCGTACTCTTGGAACTTCTTCCGATCCTCTTAAACGCGCGGAAAATCTCCTCATTATCGTTCTCCTCCTAAAAAATAAGATATAGTAATTTATTCTTTGAGAATCACTACTGCTTGTACGATTACCTATTATTCAGCACAGGTATTTGGGAGCTTATCCCGAGGGAAACGGGGACTATGATAACATACATTATTGCAAATGGAGCTTCTCGGGTTGCAAAAGGAAGAACTGCTTGATAATATCGTGTATGCTTGGGGTGCTATTTACTTGGCTGATGTGGAAAATGTAAATTTATTCATTTAATAAAGTTAGAAAAATCACGGTTTGAACATTGAGAATGAAATGGACATTGGGCCGAATCGTTGTGCTGTTCGATAACGTAATTACAGAATAGGGGTGTTTTTTTGAGTCAATTTGTTAATCCATGGGATGCCCGTTTCCAAGCCGACGAGTATGTGTATGGAACAAACCCAAATGTTTTTTTAACAGAGGCTATGCATCACCTTATTCCTAAAGGAGAGACGTTAGCTATTGCTGAAGGAGAAGGGCGAAACGCTGTATTCTTAGCTGAACACAATTTTAATGTAACAGCATGGGATTACGCACCTTCCGGCCTGGAGAAAACGAAAGAGTTAGCAGCTAAACGAGGGGTACCTGTTTATACAGAGCTTGTAGATTTAAGTACAGCTAGATGGGAAGAAGAGAAATGGAATCAGATTGTATGTATCTTTGGTCATTTCCCAACTCCACTTCGACTAAAAACGTTGGAGTCAGTCAAGAATGCTGTTAGACCAGGCGGTTTGTATGTAAGTGAGGTTTATTCTGTACATCAACCACCGTATAATAGCGGAGGTCCTAAAGAGGTAGATTTATTATACCGACCCGAAGAATTTTTACAGATTTTTAATGATTGGAAAATTATACACTTTTTTATGGGTGAAGTTATACGTTATGAAGGGAACCTGCATAATGGTTTATCTCACGTCATTCAATTTGTTGGTCAAAAATCATAAAGGTAGTACAACCTTACAAAAAATTAGAAATGACTCTTCAATACAGGGGAAGAGTCATTTCTGATGAAAATATGGGTGGACGGCAGAAAGTGATGAGCGCAGACAAGAGATTCATAATTATGGCAAGTCGCTGATTAGCCAAACTGTGCAGCATGTAATCTGCTGTACACGCCGCCAGATTCAATTAAGTCCTCATGCTGCCCCTGTTCTTCAATACCTTGTTTTGTAACGACGACAATCCGATCGGCATTTTTAATCGTTGCTAACCTGTGAGCGATGATAAGCGTAGTACGGCCCTTGGACAATTCGGCGAGCGATTGCTGGATAGCTAATTCAGTTTCTGTATCAAGAGCGGATGTGGCTTCGTCAAGAATAAGAATCGATGGATTCTTCAGAAACATCCTCGCGATGGCTAATCGCTGCTTTTGTCCACCGGAAAGCTTCACGCCTCGTTCGCCTATTACCGTATCCATCCCTTCAGGTTGTGAGCGAATGAGATCGTCCAGCTTCGCATGTCGTGCCGCCTCCCATATTTCAGAGTCAGATGCATGTAGATTTCCGTAAGCGATGTTCTCTCTTATTGTTCCGGAGAACAGAAAGACATCCTGCTGTACAATACCGATTTGTTTACGTAGCGACGATAGCTTTATCTCTCGGATATCCATACCGTCGATGGATATGCTTCCTTCTTCGACTTCATAAAAACGGGGCAGAAGACTGCACAGTGTCGTTTTTCCCGCACCAGAAGGGCCGACGAATGCAATGGTTTCTCCAGGATGAATTTTCAAGTCAATGTTCTGAAGAACCTTATCTTTGCCTTCATATCCGAATGTTACTTTGTCAAAGTGGATATCGCCTCTCAGATGTTTAATTTCCACTGCATCCGGTGCATCTGCAATATCAGGTTCTGTTTCAAGAAGCTCAATATATCGCTTAAAGCCTGCGATCCCTTTCGGATAAAGCTCAATGACCGCATTGATTTTTTCGATTGGCCTAAACAGGATGTTGGTCAATAAAACAAATCCGACAAACTCCCCATACGTCAGCTCATTCCTAATAACGAACCATGTTCCACAAAGAAGAACAAACAGTGTAACAAGACGCATCAGCATATAGCTGATGGATGAATTTAAAGCCATTATTTTATATGAGAGCAGTTTCGTAAGGCGAAAGCGATTGTTGTTGACTGTAAATTGCGCTTTTTCGTGTTCTTCATTTCCGAAAGCTTGCACGACGCGGATACCGCCGATATTGTTTTCAACGCCTGCATTGAAATCGGCTATATCGGAAAATAAGCGCCTAAATGCTTGGGTCATCTTTTTATTGAATAATATGGTCAGCCAAAGGAGGAAGGGGATAACCATAAATGTGAGAAGAGCTAACTTCCAATTGATGAAAAGCATCATGATGAACGCCCCAATAAGTGTCATAACGGCGATGAATAAATCCTCTGGTCCATGATGAGCGATTTCTCCAATTTCCATCAAATCATTCGAAAGTCGAGACATCAAGTGCCCCGTCTTATTATTATCGAAAAAGCGGAACGAAAGCTTCTGTATATGATCGAACAGCTTTTTACGCATGTCTGTTTCAATATTAATTCCAAGCATATGTCCCCAGTATGTAACCACATACTGCATACCAGTATTAATAGCATAAATTGCAAGTAAAACAACGGATGCCGCAAAGATTAAAGACCAATTTTGTCCCGGAAGTAATTTGTCAACGAATTGATTTACAGCAAGTGGAAAAGCGAGTTCCAGTAAACCGGCTAAGACTGCACAAGTAAAATCCAGAAAAAATAAGCCTTTATATGGGCGGTAATATTCAAAAAATCGCCGTAACATCAAGAAATCACCCATTTCTAAAATAAATAGCTGCTTATCCTTCGCAGGGATTAGCATAATAAATTGGCTTTATGCTTTGGAACGAGCAAGCAAATAAAGGAAATATGGTGCTCCGATTATGGCTACAACAATGCCTGCATGGATTTCGGAAGGCTGCATAATCGTTCGGCCAAGCGTATCTGCGACAAGTAGCAATAAAGCGCCGGCTAGTGCCGAAGCAGGCAGCAGAAATTGATGATGAGGTCCGATTAGTCTTCTTGCCAAATGAGGCCCGATAAGGCCGATAAAAGCGATACCTCCGCTAACGGAAACGCATGATGCTGCAAGTCCGACGGCGGCGGCCAATAATTTAAGGCGTTCTTTTTCTACTGGGACACCAAGTCCTGTTGCCAGCTTGTCACCAAAATTTAATACATCCAGTATACGTGCTTTATAAAAAATAAAAGTAAAAAGCACAATAATCCAAGGAAGCAATGTTAAAACAAACTCCCAGCTTGTTCCCCAGATAGTTCCCGCTAGCCAAACGGCTACAAAATCATATTTTTGCGGGGTCAATCTTAGTGTGAGTATCGTCATTAAAGCGCTAATTCCTGCGGCTACTGCAATCCCAGTCAAAATAAGACGACTAGGCAAAAGCCCATGGTGCTTTTTGTACGATAACTTATAAATCAACAAAGCAGTTAAGCTACCGCCCACTAAAGCCAGAAATGGAAGAAAGAGGACGGGTGCAGCCGTATTGCTTGGATAAAAGGAGACAAATAATACCACCATAAGTCCTGCACCGGTTGTTATCCCTAAAATTCCTGGGTCCGCTAAAGCATTTCGGGATATCCCTTGCAGAATGCATCCCGAAACGGCAAGCCCTGCTCCTACTAGAATTGCGACAATAATACGTGGAAGCCTAAATTCGAATAAAATAAGACTTTGCTTTTCAGTACCCATTCCAAAAAACGTTCGAATGACTTCCATCGGGGATAAACTGGAGTATCCTGTATTCATACTGATGATGAAAGTAAGCAAGATTAATATAGCAAGTATGGATAACACGGTAATGCGACGAATCTTCTTTTTACGTTCGGCTTCTAAAGGCAATATATTCTCCATTATAGTTCCCTCCCCTCTTTTCGCGCTACATAGAGAAAGAACGGAACTCCTATAAGAGCAAACAGCGCACTGATTGGCGTTTCATATGGAGGGTTAATCATTCTTGCTCCAATGTCAGCGAGCAGCATGAACAGGCTTCCTAATACTGCTGAACATGGGATAATCCATCGATAATCAATTCCTACAAAATAGCGGGTAAGGTGGGGAATAATCAGCCCAACAAAGGCGATTGGTCCGACAATTGAAACGGCTACACCGGCTAATACGAGTACGATAATTGCGCCGAATAATTTTGCTGGTTTGGTGCGTTGCCCAAGCCCTGTTGCTACTTCGTCCCCGAAGCTTAATAACGTAATGGAGCGTGATAGCAATAAAGCCCCGACAAGAGCGGCAACCACCCAAGGAAACATGGTGGTAACCTGCTCCCACTTCACTCCGGCTACACCGCCAGCGCGCCAAAAAGCCAAGTCCTGACTTAATTTAAAATGAATCGCAATCCCTTCGCTAAGCGCCATTAGAAGTGCACTTACCGCTGTACCGGCCAAGACCAATCTAACAGGTGTTAACCCATTTCTGACTAGAAACCCAGTCCCGTATACAAGCCCGGTAGCAAGTGCTGCTCCAAGAAAAGAAAAGAGAATTAAGGAATTGTATGAAATTCCAGGCAAAAACGCAAAGCAAAAGGCGAGCATAAATGCTGCCCCTGCGTTAATCCCCAATATTCCGGGGTCAGCTAATGGATTTCGGGTCATGCCTTGCATAATCGCGCCTGCTACAGAGAAAGAGGCACCTACCATAATATCGGCTAAGGAGCGTGGCAGGCGAAGTTCTTGTATAATCGAATGCTGTGTTACATCTGGATTAAAGCGAAAAATCGCTTCCCAAACTGTCGACAGTTTTATATCCGCTGCGCCGACAGAAATGGAAAGGGCAAGTCCAAAAAGGACGGTGAAAGAACCCAGTACAAGAATAATCGTTGCAGCTAGGGGCCTGGAACGCAAGTTTAATTGCTGTGATGATTGTTCAGTAACTTCCATTGATTTAGACATTTCTCTCTCCTTACATATGACCCTTCGTTTGACGTAATACAACTCTTTTAATTAAAATTGATAATCGTTATCATTGATATAGTAACAGTTGAATTTCCAATTGTCTACATTCGAATATGAGATAGTCTTGCAGTGAGAAAATAATAATGTTACTATAATCGAAATTGATAATCGTTATCGATTGAATGATAAGGAGAGATTTAATTGACAGGCAATTATTTAAAGAAGAGTGTTTTTATATTTTTGTCTATTTTACTAATAGGAATTTTAGCTGCTTGCGGACAGGCGTCCAACAACAAAGCCCCTGAGTCTCAGCAAGGTCAGTCTACAGAAAATAAGAATGAAACCATTACATATACAGCTGCGAATGGAGAAGTTAAAATTCCCAAAAATCCCAACCGGGTAGTCGTACTAGCAGAAAGCTATGTCGGGGATTTTCTAGCGCTTGGTATCACACCTATCGGAGTTACTCAGAAGGCTTTGGATAACCCTTATTTTAAGGAAAAAATGAACGGGGTTGAGAATCTTGGTGATGGAAGCTCAGTCGAAAAAGTTCTGGATATGAAGCCTGACCTTATTGTCACATTTAGCGGAACTGAAAATATAGAACAACTTGAAAAAGTAGCCCCTACAGTAGCTGTGGAATATGGAAAGAAAAATTTCAAAGACCAGCTTAAAGAGTTTGGAAAGATGACAGGTAAGGAAGATCAAGCGAATGAGTGGATAGCTAGCTGGGATAAAAAAATCGCGGAAAACAAGCCAAAGGTTGAAGCAGTCGTAGGAAATAAAACAGTGTCCATTCTCCAGCCATACGCCAAAGGCATTTATGCATTTGGACATAATTATGCAAGGGGCGGCGAAATCATTTATGGTGAGTTGAAATTAAAAGCGCCTAAAATTGTGCAGAAAGAAGCGATTGATAGCGGTACAGGATGGGCTAATCTTTCATTAGAGAAGCTACCAGAATATGCAGGGGATTACATATTCACAAGCGCATGGTCAGGGGATAACGCCGATCCGAATGTTGTATATGGGAACAGCATTTGGAAGGGGCTTCCTGCTGTAAAAAATAATCGTGTATTTAAATTAGACGATAAGGGTTCTTTTTTCAATGACCCTGTTTCTCTGGAAGCGCAACTTGATTTCATTGTGGAGAAGTTAACCCAAAAATAATAAGCATGGGCATTGTTCAAAGAAAAACCCATATTGTAGTACCGAAAACCCTTGGCTTATATTGCTAAGGGTTTCTTTAGTGAGATCGTAGTTATGATAAAGAGTTGATTTTAAAAAAATTTAAAAAGTGTGTCTTTTATTCTGTGTCTTGATTTATTGTTTTACACATGTTTATAATATCTTTTATCAATTATATAGCATTCGGATGAACCATACAGGAGAAGATCGATGATCTACCGATGGGGCAAGAAGTTGGTCAAGCAGCTTTGAAACTCTCAGGTCTTGGATACAAGTAGAACTGCATGGGGACGAATCTCTGGAGAGACTCCCTCCTGTTGCTAAGCAACAAGGAGGAAACAGAGCACCGAAGGAGCAAATCCACTATTATGTATGGCGGATAATCTCTCAGGTAAAAGGACAGAGACAAGCGACAGGAAATACCGATTTTTGGTCGGTTTATTTTTCTATCCCTTGTATCTCCAGAGACCATTTCATTTGAATGAAATGGTTTTTTTATTTTTTTATAAAGGAGAATGGAGATGGAGACGGTAAGCAAAGTATTAGATGTAATTAATCACTATGTATGGGGGCTACCTACATTGATACTTCTTGTAGGAACAGGCATCCTCCTTACGGTACGTCTACGGGGCCTACAGTTCACCAAACTATGGTATGCTCATGCATTGGCGTTTAGAAAATCGCAGGACAAATCCTCAGCCGGTGATATCAGCCACTTTCAGGCGTTGATGACCGCTATGGCGGCGACCATTGGGATGGGGAACATCGCCGGGGTCGCAACGGCAGTGTCCATCGGAGGACCTGGTGCAATATTCTGGATGTGGATTACCGCGTTGTTTGGAATGGCAACGAAATATTCAGAGGCTATTCTTGCGGTAAAATATCGAATCAAGGGAGCAAACGGAGAATATTCTGGCGGTCCGATGTATTATCTGGAACGTGGCTTAGGGAAAAAATGGCTAGCTGTGCTGTTTGCTATTTTTGGTGCGACCGCCTCTTTTGGGATTGGAAATATGGTACAGTCCAATTCAGTTGCAGAGGCAATGAAAATCAATTTCTCAATCCCTCCGTTCGCTTCAGGGGTTATGATGGCTGTATTTATTGCGCTCGTAATTCTTGGCGGTGTTAAAAAGATCGGGAAAGTTACGGGCTATTTTGTTCCGATAAAAGCTTTCTTTTATATTATTGCTGGACTAATTATTATCTTCTATCATATAGATCAAGTTCCCGAGGCATTCTCGCTTATTTTCTCAGGAGCGTTTAACGGTACTGCAGCTGCCGGAGGCTTTGTCGGAGCAACAGTTGCAGCTGCCATCCAAATTGGTGTGGCGCGTGGCGTGTTTGCAAATGAAGCCGGATTGGGAAGCGCACCGATCGCAGCAGCAGCAGCAAAAACGGACGTTCCAGCTAAGCAAGCACTTGTATCAATGACAGGGACATTCCTTGATACGTTTGTTGTGTGTACAATTACCGGGCTCATATTGGTTACAACAGGCGCTTGGAAGTCCGGAAAGACAGGTGTGGAAGCGACGACGCTCGCTTTTCAGTCCGTATTCGGCAGTACGGGAAGTATGATTCTTGGTATTGCAATTATTTTGTTTGCTTATTCAACAATTCTGGGGTGGTCATACTATGGAGAGAAATGTATAGAGTATCTATTTGGCCGAAGAGCCGTTCGATATTACCGTTACATTTTTGTTGGTATGGTCGCGATTGGCGCGAATTTAAAACTTGGTCTAGTCTGGACGTTTGCTGATATTGCGAACGGATTGATGGCGATTCCGAACTTAATCGGTCTAGTCGGATTAAGTGGAGTGGTCGTTGTGGAAACAAAACGTTTCCTACAAGCAGAGAAAGAAAAGAATGCTAACGAACAAGTCGCAAGCTAGCGTAATGAAGAGGCTGTAGAGTGGTCTATCCTACTCTACAGCCTTTTTATGTGGAGCTGTGTGGCATGAAGGTCGAATAAGAGTGGCAATTGTTTCTATCCTGGAAATCTTTATTATTGTGAGAAATATAAAAAAATTATTGTGTCAAGAAAAGTTCTGTATTAATATAATTAAGTAAATGAAAATCTGTTATATAATAATAATGTAGAACGAACAGTCTGGATATTCTTTTAGTACAGAAAAATAATAAACGAGTTGAATATTATTAAATTTTCTAACTAAATAAAAAACAACTTGCGCACTTTCGAATACTGTATTATAATAAAAACAACAAAGAGATTGTGTTATATAATACAAACTGAAAGCAGTTTGGATAGGAGGCATTCGAGACGTGAATACAAAAACCTACCCAGTAGGAGTGCAAATTCTGGGGAATGTTCCGGAGGGATATGAAGAAATTCTTACGCCTGGAGCGTTGGAGTTTGTAGCTACATTGCAAAGGAAGTTTAATAAGACACGGATTTCTTTACTGCAAAGACGTGAAGAAAGACAAAAAGAAATTGATGCAGGAAAAATGCCAGATTTTTTACCGGAGACAGAGCATATTCGAAACGGTGTATGGACCATTGCTCCTCTTCCGCCTGATCTTCAAGATAGAAGGGTAGAGATTACAGGACCTGCCGGAGATCGTAAAATGGTTATCAATGCTCTAAATTCTGGAGCGAAGATGTTTATGGCAGATTTTGAGGATGCCAACTCCCCTACGTGGAGCAATACGATTGAAGGCCAAATCAACTTAAGAGATGCGATTCGAGGAAGCATTCAATTCGTAAATCCAGACGGTAAACAATATTCATTGAAAGAAAATACAGCAACGTTAATTGTTCGCCCGCGTGGGTGGCATTTAGAAGAGAAAAACGTACTTATTGACGGAGAACCTGTATCCGGTAGTTTGTTTGATTTTGGTCTTTATTTCTATCATAATGCGGATACGCTGCTTGAGAATGGAACAGGGCCTTATTTTTATCTCCCTAAGCTTGAGAGTCACCTAGAAGCAAGGCTGTGGAATGAAGTATTTGTTCTGGCACAGAACGAACTTGGAATTTCCCAGGGAACGATTAAAGCGACCGTTCTTATAGAAACAATTTTGGCAACATTCGAAATGAATGAAATACTGTACGAATTGCGTGAGCATTCGGCGGGGCTGAATTGTGGAAGATGGGACTACATATTCAGCTACATTAAGAAGTTTCGTAATCAGCCGCATATCATCCTACCTGATCGCGCAAACGTTACGATGACAGTACCATTTATGAGCGCGTATACACAATTAACAGTTCAAACGTGCCATCGTCGAAACGCACCAGCTATTGGTGGTATGGCCGCTCAAATTCCAATCAAAGGCGACCCGGTAGCAAACGAAGAGGCGTTTAACAAGGTTCGTGCGGATAAGGAACGAGAGGCAAGAAACGGGCATGACGGAACATGGGTAGCCCATCCGGGGTTAGTGCCTGTAGCTTTGGAAGTATTCAATCATGTTATGCCTACACCGAATCAAATCGATAATAAACGAGAGGATGTACAGGTGAGCGCAGAGGATCTTCTTGCGGTACCGGAAGGATCCATTACGGAAGAGGGCCTCCGTACGAATATCAGTGTAGGAATTCAATATATCGAAGCTTGGCTTCGCGGCTATGGTGCCGTTCCGATTTTTAATCTTATGGAAGATGCAGCTACAGCAGAAATTTCCCGGGCACAGGTTTGGCAGTGGATTCGTCATCCTAAAGGGATGCTTGATGACGGACGCAAGGTTACAGAGCAGCTGTTCCAGCAACTGCTAGGGGAAGAATTAGAAACGATCAAAGAAGCGATTGGGGAAGAACGGTATCATTCCGGTAAGTACCAGTTGGCGAGTGAGTTGTTCTCTCAGCTTATCCTTGATGATGAGTTTGAAAACTTCTTAACTCTTCCTGGATACAAATATATTCATTAATTTTGAAAGGGTGGATGAGATATGGTAGAACATTATGCAACACAATTAGAGGAAAGCTGGAAAGACAGTCGTTGGAAAGGTATTGAGAGACCATATTCGGCTGAAGATGTTATTCGTCTCCGCGGTTCTGTTCAAATTGAACATACATTAGCCCGCATGGGAGCGGAACGTCTTTGGAATCTTGTAAATACAGAAGACTATATTAATGCTTTAGGTGCTCTAACAGGCAATCAAGCCGTACAACAAGTCAAAGCAGGATTAAAGGCGATTTACTTAAGCGGTTGGCAGGTTGCAGCTGATGCAAACCTTTCTGGTAATATGTATCCTGACCAAAGTTTGTATCCGGCAAACAGCGTACCAAGTGTTGTCAAACGTATTAACCAGGCTCTGCAGCGTGCAGATCAAATCTATCATGCAGAAGGAAAAAATGATATTAATTGGTTTGCCCCTATCGTTGCGGATATGGAGGCTGGGTTTGGCGGTTCATTAAACGTATTCGAATTGACGAAAGCAATGATTGAAGCAGGTGCATCTGGTGTTCATCTCGAAGACCAATTATCTTCTGAGAAGAAATGCGGTCACTTAGGCGGAAAAGTTCTACTGCCAACACAAACTTCAGTGCGCAACTTAATTGCTGCACGGTTGGCTGCTGACGTAATGGGTGTTCCTACTGTGCTAATCGCGAGAACAGATGCGAATGCAGCGAACCTCATTACTAGTGATGCTGATCCGTATGATGCGCCATTTATTACGGGAGAGCGTACACCGGAAGGTTTTTACAGAACGAGAGATGGACTTGATCAAGCGATTTCAAGAGGGCTTGCCTATGCACCATATGCAGATATGATTTGGTGCGAAACATCAGAGCCGAATCTTGAAGAGGCCAAACGTTTTGCTGATGCTATTCATGAACAGTTCCCTGGAAAGCTACTTGCTTATAACTGCTCGCCTTCCTTTAACTGGAAGAAAAAATTGGATGATGAAACCATTGCGAAGTTCCAGGTTGAACTGGGTAAAATGGGATATAAATTCCAATTCGTAACTCTTGCTGGATTCCACGCTCTTAATTACAGCATGTTTGATTTGGCTCGTGGTTATAAAGAAAAAGGAATGGCAGCATATTCCGAATTGCAACAAGCAGAATTTGCTGCTGAACAATACGGTTACACTGCCACAAGACATCAGCGCGAAGTAGGTACTGGCTACTTTGACGAAGTTTCTCAAGTCATTAGCGGTGGAACGTCGTCGACAGTTGCCCTTGCAGGCTCAACTGAAGCCGAACAATTCACGAAGGCATAATGTACCTTTCGTACCATCCAGCACTGATAAAAAAATAAAAGGTTATGTAATAGTATACACTGCCGGATGGGAAATAACAAATTGGAGGAATCAAAAATGAATTTATCGTTTTACAGGAATCTTCCAAAAAAAGAGTGTAGTGAATGTGGCTGTGAAATCAAAGAACAATACGAATCCTACGTCCATGTTTGTGAGCGATGCATTAATAGAAAAGAAGAATAGTCCAGCGGGTTTTAGTATCTGTTTACACTCAGGATAGGGCGTTAAGCTCTATCCTGAAGTTTTGTATATATACTCATAACAAATAAGTGATTTACTAACAGTAATAAGGGAGAGATTAGTATATGGAAAATGAACGCTATCGACGTGGGTTCCATAAATTCATGGAATATACAACGGTAACACAGGATGAAAGAGATTCGGGGAAAGTTGCAGACCCATTGGAGGATATCGCTCCCGATTTAAGAAGATTCATTATCGAGTTTGCTTATGGGGATATATACAGTCGACCAGGATTAGATAATAAAAGCCGGGCCCTTATTACGATTTCATCACTCGTTACACAAGGAACAGAGCGGCAGATTGAAGTTCATATTAATAGAGGGTTAACGGCTGGCCTTACACCTACAGAAGTCGTGGAATCAATCATGCAGCTGGTTCCTTATACAGGTTTTCCTCGTGTTCAAAATGCACTAATTATTGCGAAAAAAGTTTTTATGCAACATAACATTAGTAAAGACTAAAACAAAAAACAGATAGGAGTAAGAGGATGTGAAAAAAAAAATAACAATTGCTATACGGATAGTAGTCCAAATCATTTTTTTGTATAGCCTTAATGAATTGGGAAATCTCGTTGTCGAGATTTTCCATCTTCCTATACCAGGAACGTTAATTGGATTGCTGCTTCTTTTCAGTTTATTACTAACAAAAATTGTTCCGCTACAATGGATAGAAGAAGCGTCTTCTCTTCTTTTGAAACATTTGTCGTTTTTCTTTATCCCTATTGCAGTAGGTTTAATGAGTTATGGAGATTTATTGTTGCATCAGGGCTGGTTGTTGTTTCTTTTAATACTGGTAAGTTTATGGATTGGGATTTATACGACAGGGAGGGTTTCGCAATTCCTTGTCCGTGAACAGGAGAGCAATCAAGAGTAAAGAGGCGAGCATATGGATAAAGCGATCACGGTTTACACGCTTATCATAACGGTTGGAGCTTATATAGGGAGTATTTTCTTAAATAAGAGGGTATCTTCCCCGTTTACCCATCCGGTTTTTGTTAGTACATCATTAATTATCTTTGTCCTTATATTGAGCAATGTCCACTACAAGGACTATGAGGGAACGAAGGATATGTTAAGTTTTTTTCTGGGACCTGCTACTGTAGGGATTGCGGTTCCTTTGTATCAAAACCGTTCCATCTTGTTCCGGAATATCATTCCTTCATTTGCTGGTGTAATAGCTGGTTCCATGGTAAGTATAACAGCGACTGTTCTTATGCTAAAAGGTCTGCATTTATCATCGGAGCTTATTCGTTCCATGAGCTTAAAGACGATTACGACTCCTATGGCTGTTGAGGTGGCTTCTATCATTCACGGGGATACAATCTTGACTGCTGTTTTTGTGGTGATAACAGGGATGCTAGGAGCTATGACAGGTCCCTGGATAATGAATAAAATGGGCATCCACAATCCATTATCAAGAGGACTTGCTCTTGGGGTGCAGGCGCATGGTATCGGAACAGCGCAAGCTGCGTTAGAAGGAAGGCTTCAGGCTGCCATTGCAGGTGTGGCTATGGGGGTTAATGGGATTTTCGTTTCTATCATGGTTCCGATCATTATTCCGTGGATTATAACATAAAATAATGTCTACATTTCTTGCGTTGAATACCCGCGAATACGAAAGCGCCACAACCCCATTGTATATTCAGGATTGTGGTGCTTTTATACGCTGAGAATAGTGTTAGAAAAATCAACGTCCTTGTAACATGTTGTCTAAATACTGTATTATTCGTTCTTTATCTTTTAGAACATTATTTTCCCTTTTCTGATCGCTTTCCATTTTTGCTACTGATTTGTCTAAAATGTCTTGCTCAACAGCTTGCGGAATTACGACTACGCCATCTGCGTCTCCTACAATAAGATCATTTGGATGAATACTCGTTCCTCCACATGAAATAGGTACATTGATTTCTCCAACACCTGCTTTATTACTTGCTGCTACTGTTGTTCCTTTACAGAAAACAGGAAAATTCAAATTTTTGATTCCCATAATGTCTCGGATAGCCCCATCTACTACTATGCCCTGTATACCTAATGCTTGCGCCATTTCTACTACAAAATCACCTGCAATAGCACGGTATGTATCACCTTTGGCATCAATAACCAAAATGTCTCCCGGTCTTGCTTCTCTAATGGCTTTAAGGACGCACAGATTGTCTCCGATTGGCATTTTTACAGTTAATGCTCTTCCAGCGATTTTATATTCATCTTTCAAGGGTTTAATACACGAATCCAGGTTGTTAAGTCCTTGCATGGCATCAGATATACAGGTTGTTGGGACTTCGCGGAATTGTTGAATGATGTCGCTCATTATACTCTCTCCTTATACATAATCTCTTACTATGTTTAATGGCTTATTAATAGTATGTAACGTAAAGCAATAGTACCTTGCCCATTCCTGATTTCAGGAATAAACAAGGTACTAGACCACGTTTTCTACCGTCATTTACTCACCTTTTTATTCATGATTATGGCTGAAGCAACGTTCACACTCATGAAGATAAGATTCTGCCTGTTCTTCAAAATGTTCACCGCATTCACAGCACATTTTCTTTGGCAGACTTCTATAGAACTCCAAATCTCTTGTCATTATATATCCCTCCATTGATTTTTTATTCTGAATTTTCCTGTGTCTTTATTGTATTATAACAGATTTCTTTTGTCAACGATTGTTATACAACTTTTTATTTTTGTTCTCTTGCCCATATTTACCGAATCGGATAAAGGAGAGGACACGAGTTTTAGTAATACTCTTAGGAAAATAGCTTTCTTTCTTGACAAAACAATAGGTTGATTCTTATAATTATTTTGAAATTAGAAACATTTTCCGCAATACGGAAAATATTATTTTGTTGCCCTGCTTTAGAGAAAAAGTAAGACGAATATGAATATAATTACGTATAACTGTAAAGCCGTATGGGGCAACAGGTTATAAGGAGCTATCATAATGGTTCAATCAATCGATCGAGCAATGATGATTATCGACATACTGATATCAGATGACGCTAAAAATGGATGGCAAATATCTGAACTGGCTGAAAAAACGTCCCTTCCTTTAAGTACCTTGCATAGATTGCTTAGTTCTTTGATGCAACATGGACTTGTGGCTCAAATTCCTGAAACCAAGCATTATAAAGCCGGTTACAGATGGATGGAGATCGGACTTCGCTTATTAGATAATGTAGACTTTCGGTTTGTAGCTAGGTCTGTTATGGAACGCTTAGCAAGTGAAGTAGAGGAAAGTGTTTATTTGAATATTACGAATGGTACGGAAGGGATCGTTATAGAAAAGGTAGATAGTCCGTTGAAGATTCGTATTGCAGAGGATCTCGGCATTCGAATCCCCTTGCATATCGGGGCGCCTAATAAAACCATTCTTGCGAATATGCCGGAGCATGAAAAAGAGCGGATTATCGGACTTTTGCAGCTTTCTTCCCAGGAAAAACAGAAATTAATGAACCAGCTTTCTGAGATTAGAAGAAGTGGCTATGCCATCAGCGTTGGTGAAAAAACAGAAGATACGGCCGCTGTGGCTGCGCCAATTATTGGATACAACAATAAGGTTACAGCAGCTCTGAGTATTGGCGGACCGGCGTTTCGCTTCACATCAGAATGTATTCCGGAATTAATCGAGAAAGTTAAGGCGGCGGCGGCAGAAATATCAATGAAAATCGGAAAAATATAATGGGGATTTACCCCTTATATTTTTGATATATAAACGGAAATGATTTCCGTAATACGGAAAACGAGTGAGGGTGATTACAAGCACATTATTCTTATTCTTCGCAAAACAATGAATGCAGGCTGTATAAAGAGAGGAAGCATCGTATCGAATTGTGAAAACGGTTTCGCTAGGGTGGAGCTAAAGTGAAACGACTATAAAATCATGTTGGAAGGAGACGATTTATGAAAGGTCTAACACATATCGTAAGTCAAGTGACCGAATGGATTTGGGGATTGCCCATGATTTTGCTTTTATTGGGCGGAGGTATATTCTTAAGCGTTCGTCTCGGTTTTTTTCAAATTCGTTATTTACCGCATATTCTAAACCAGACATTTGGAAAAATGTTCAGTAAAAGTAGTAAACCAGGTTCAGTTACCCCATTTCAGGCAGCAACCTCAGCCCTAGCTTCCACTATTGGGGCAGCAAATATGGTAGGCGTACCTGTTGCAATTGCTATGGGCGGGCCGGGGGCTGTGTTCTGGATGTGGGTGGTTGCTTTAATTAGCATGGCAACAAAATATTCCGAAGTTGTGCTTGGCGTAAAATACCGCCAAAAGAATGAAGATGGGGAATGGGTGGGAGGCCCGATGTATTACATTGATAAAGGATTAGGGTGGAAGCCGATTGCCTGGCTGTTTGCCTTTGGACTGATGCTGGAGATTGCTGCGAGTATGATGGTTCAATCCAATTCAATCGCTACTCTGGTTCAAAGTACTTTCCATATTCCGGTATGGATAACAGGAGCCTTGGTCATGCTTCTTGTTGGGCTTGTAACGTATGGTGGCATTAAGCGAATTGGCCAAATTACGGAGAAGCTTGTTCCCCTTATGGTATCGATTTATTTAATTGCTGCACTTATTGTGCTGGTATTTAATGCTAGAGAGATTCCATATGCATTTGAGTTGATTTTTGTTCACGCTTTCACGCCGATTTCGGCAGCGGGAGGTTTTATAGGCGCAGGGGTTGCCGCTGCGATTCGTTGGGGGCTGGCCCGAGGCATTTATTCGAATGAAGCCGGTATGGGAACAGCACCGATCGCTCACGCAACAGCGCAGACGGATCATCCTGCAAAACAGGGGTTTTGGGGCATTTTTGAGGTCATTGTTGATACGTTGATTGTATGTACAATGACTGCGCTTGTCGTATTAACCTCTGGTGTTTGGAAGGATGTCAAATCAGAAGAAGCTTCTTCCATGGTATCACAAGCGCTTGGTGAAGTAATCGGTTCTTCTCTTGCCGGTTTGATTTTGTCTCTTGTTTTGTTTCTTTTTGTACTTTCGACCGTTGTGGTGATTGTTTATTACGGCGAGAAGCAAGCAGAGTACTTGTTTGGGAGTACGTTTGCGAAAGTAATGCGCTTTATTTACATATGTGCCATTCTTGTAGGAGCAGTTGGAGGTTTACAATTCATCTGGCAGTTCCTTGATTTGCTGCTGGCGCTAATCGTTGTTCCGAACATTATCGCAGTTCTCTTCTTAAATAAAGAAGTGCGAGATGTGACAAAAGACTATTTTTTGAATGTTTACAAACGGAATGAAAGCGTGGAACAAAAAGATGGACCAATGAGAAAAGTTCATTAATACAAAGATAAATAAAAGAAAAAGGCGAGGAGAGGTTTTTATGTATAATAAAATTCAAGGAATGGTAATGGCCGATCAAGTTGAAATGCTTACCCGTGCGCTCATAAGCATTAAAAGCGTTAACGGGACAACTGGAGAAGTTGAAATTGCTGATTTTATTAAAAACGTTCTGATGAGCTTTCCGTATTTTCAACAGCATCCTACGAATATATGGGAGCAGCACATACCAAATGATCCGTTAGGACGTAAAAATATATTCGCTCTGATTAGAGGGGAAAATAACGATAACCGAACGATTATTTATCATTCGCACATTGATACGGTCGGAATTGAAGATTTTGGCTCTGTAAAAAAAGACGCGTTAAATCCAGATGCCCTGGCTGCTTTTTTTGCAACCTATGAACTTGATAAAGATGTACAAAAGGATGCGCAATCAGGTGATTGGTTATTTGGCCGGGGCTCGGTAGATATGCAGAGTGGAATTGCCGTGCATTTAGCGAATGTATTGTATTTTTCTGAGCATCTAGAGGAGTTGCCCGGTACTATTTTATTGATGCTAAATCCAGATGAAGAGAGCCAGCATAAAGGGGTTATTTCTGCGATTTCCGAATTGAAAAGGTTGCAGGATGAATACAATCTACAATATATTATCGCAATTAATGATGACTTTATTACATCATTGTATGATGATGATCCTTACCGCTATATTTATACTGGGGCAGCCGGCAAGCTTTTACCAAGTTTTTATATTTATGGTAGGGAAGCACACGTTGGAGAAACGTTATCGGGCATTGATCCAAACCTGATTTCTGCGGAGATTACCCGGCGCATCCATAACAATGTGGATTTAACAGAGAATATTGAAGGAGAATTAGTCCTGCCACCTTCTTGCTTATATCAACGGGACAACAAAGAGGCATACAATGTGCAGACAGCGACAAGCAGCTATTTGTATTTTAACTACTTTATTTATGAAGCAACAGGGAAAGAAATTATGGATAAATTAACAGCAATCACAATTGAGGCATGCAAGGAAGTCGAAAATCTCCTTCATAGACACTATCAAGAATTTTTAAAGCGGACCGGATTGCCAGCAAAGGCGTTATCCTGGACTATTGAAGTGACGAGCCTGGCCGAGTACATGGATGAGTTGAGCAGAAAAGGATTGAATCCGGAAAAAACGGCAAGAGCAGTATTTGAACACAACAAGGATGTTGAGCCGCGCATGCTTTGCTTTAAGATTATAGAGGCGCTACAGGAGCTTGACCCGGAGAAAAAAGCAAGGGTAATTATTTTTTACGCGCCACCATACTTACCACATAATTATTTAAATGAAGAGAAGAAACGCGACCATGAGCTTGTGGAAGCGATTAAGGATGTTTTGGAGAATGTAGAGCAGGAAACAGGGGAGAAGTTTGCGTTGAAAAAGTTCTTCCCTTATTTAGCGGACGGCAGCTTTTTATCCCTGCACGAGACAGATGAAGAGATGATATCGTTAATGAAAAACTTCCCACAGTGGGATTTGATTAATCCTCTACCTGTGAACGAAATCCGCAGTCTGAATGTCTCTTCTATTAATATAGGGGTATACGGAAAAGACGCGCATAAGTGGACAGAAAGAGTGTACAAACCGTATACCTTCGGTGTCCTACCGGCGGTGATTCGAAAAGTAACGATGAGACTGCTGAATGTTTCCCTTGCCTATCCTCTATCGACACCAAGGAATGGAGCAAAAACGATATTTCTGTAGTACGTGTTCCAGCCGATCCTGTGGTTTTTGAAAAAGGTCATCATATGCATCATGCTATTTATAGAGTTGGAGAGAATGGCAGAGAGATAACGCTCTACCGGGTTCATAGCGGCGGTGTTTGTCTAATGATGATGGCCAGTGTATTGGGGGATTTGGAGTATGAGGCTTTTGCTGCAGCTGAAAGTGATGTGGAAGCCTTGATCGTACCTGCCCAAACCTTTCGAAACTGGATGCATGCATATGATTCGGTAAGCAAATTTATATATGGTCTATTTATTCGTAAAATGTCAGTTATTACTCAGCTTGTAGAAGAAGTTGCTTTTCGAGGGATAGACGACCGAGTTGCAGATTATCTCATTACACATACCTCTATGCATTCTAATATAAGAAATACGGAGGAACGATGGAGGAGATTCTGGAGGCAATTATTGTCGCATCTGCAGTCAAAGCCGGAGCAGCCTTGAGTCATGGTGTAAATGCCTTGTATTCATACGAAAAAGCGTAATAAAGGGACATCAACAAAGGATTTAACTTTTTTGCAACCTCCTTCTTTTCACTTTCCATTACAGTTAGATATGTAAGGCAGTGATAGAAAGGATGAAGATGAATGGTAGCAAAAAAAGCTTGGGCGATAGGGATAGTTGGTTGTTTGGCTATAGGAGGCGGAACTGCATGGGCGAATACCGCTATGCACGCTGCCGATACGACACAGGTTGAACAAGTTAATCAACAAATCCCTGGCAGTCTGTATCAAACGAAATCCGTAAAACTTCAAACAAAGCAGGTAAACATTCAGATGGAGATACCGGTGTTTGAGGGACTAAAAGATAAAAAATATGAAGCACAACTAAATGATATCATTATGCGTCATGCGATGAAAGACAAAGAAAATGTGGAAAAAGAAGCTGCACAATTTGCAGAGGAAGCAAAGAAAAATAGCTGGGAGATGCACCCATATGAGCTGACGGCCAATTATAAGGTAACGACAAACGGAAGCGTTGTATCTTTGGCTGTAAACACATACACATATACAGGCGGTGCCAATGGAATAAGCCGGACAGATTATTATAATATCTTAAATCAGGCTGAAGCGAAGAATATTCAGTTATCGAATCTGTTCAAAGAAAATGTAGATTATAAAAAGCTGCTGAATCAGGAAATCAAAAAACAAATCAACGAGCATCCGGAGAAGGAGCAATTTACGTTTACATCCATTTCGGATACACAAAGCTTTTCGATTGAACACAGCAATCTAGTGATCCATTTTGCCGAATATGAGATAACGCCAGGGTACATGGGAGAGCCACGTTTCGAAATTCCGATTTATACACTGAAAAATGATTTATTACCTCAGTGGGAACTTGAAGCAAAAGCGGAAAACGATGTGTTCCGCAGCATTAAAGTGACAAAATCCGGAACAGAATACATTGTGACCGGTCAAGCCCGTGTATTTGAAGGAACATATAATTATGCAGTAAAGAAAGGGAATGAAACGATAGGTAAAGGACATGGAACAGCGTCGGTGGGTGGCCCCGCATGGGGAGATATCAAACAGGCAATAAAGATTCCGGACAAGCATATGAATGCACCGAAAACATTGACGCTGGAGTTATTTGAAATAAATCAGGAGAATGGGCAACCGGTGAATAAGCTGGTTATCCCATTAGTAACAAAGTAAGTATAGTCCCCAGTGATAGGATGTCGGTTTTCCGACATCCTATTGTTTTATTTGTACTTCGTCAATTGTTTTAATAGTAAATTATGAAATAAAAGGTTGTGATATATTATATTTGGAGGGGATGATTTTGATTAAAATCAAACTAGTTGTTCCATGCAAAGAATATATCGAACACGTCTTCGAAACATTTGAAGAACTTAACCAATTAGAAAAGATAGAGAAAATAGATTATGAAAACGTAGAGTTTGAGTTGGAAGAAGTAGTAGTGGTTGCCGATCGGGTAAGAGAATTAAATCTGGATGCTGATGTTATCATATCAAGGGGATTGCTTTCTAAAATCTTGAAGGAAAGCAACGAGTTTATCCCTGTCGTAGATACGCCCGTTCAGGGAATTGATCTTATTCGATGTTTATATGACTGTAAAGCGCGTTTTGGCAGGAAAAAGGTAGCTGTTATCGGTTCCTTAAATATGATTTATGGGGTAGAGAATTTCACAGATATTGTTGATTTGCCTATTCAATCATATGTCTTAAACGATATAACAGAGTCGTCCAGATTGGTAGATTTAGCTGCCCGTGATGGTTGCGAAGTTATCTTAAGCGGATTAAGTACGTGCAAATATGCTGAAAAGATAGGATTGGGAGCACTCTTGATTCGAACCGGAAAGGAATCATTCCGACAGGCTTTAATTGAAGCCAAACGATTGGCCCTTGTCAGCAGAAGAGAGCAAGAAAAGGCTCAGCGTTACCAAACAATTCTTAACTATGCTTATGAAGGAGTTATCGCCGTCGATCAAACAGGGAGAATATCCGTATTTAATACTGCAGCTCAGGAAACGTTGTCCATCTCAAAACCAAATGTAATCGGATGTTCTATTCTCGATATAGTACCTGCAGGGAAATTTCGTAATATGCTGCTTAGTAGTGATGAATACCAAGAAGACATTATTACATATCAATCAGTCCAATTAGCAGTGAAAAAAGTCGGAATATTTTTAAGAGACAAAAAGGTGGGGGATGTGGTTACGTTTCAGGATGTAACAGGCATTCAGGAGATGGAGAGAAAAATCCGGAAGAAGATACATTTGCGTGGGCATGTTGCAAAACACACTTTTGACGACATTCTTTACCGGAGTACAAAAATCAGAGAAACGATTGAAATAGCCAAACACTTCAGCAAAGCAGACTCAAATATCCTTATTGTTGGGGAAACAGGAACCGGAAAGGAAATGTTTGCCCAAAGCATACATAATCATAGTAAGCGGAAAAACGGTCCATTCGTGGCTATTAATTGTGCGGCACTCCCTGAGAATTTGCTGGAAAGCGAATTATTCGGGTATGTAGAAGGAGCTTTTACAGGAGCGATGAAAGGTGGAAAACCAGGATTCTTTGAACTAGCACATGGAGGCACTATTTTTCTGGATGAAATCGGGGAAATTTCCCATAAGCTGCAAAGCCGATTACTTCGTGTGCTACAGGAACGGGAAATCGTACGTATTGGGGATGATAAGGTTATCCCTATTGATGTGAGAATTTTAGCAGCAACAAATAAAAATCTAGAACATATGGTTAAAATCGGAGATTTCCGAGAAGATTTGTATTATCGTTTGAATGTGTTAAAGTTGATGCTCCCTCCTCTTAGAGAGCATAGAGAAGATATTCCGTTATTGGTGGATTTTTTTATTCAGGAAGGACTTATGGATTGCGAGCACATTATCATTACTGACGCCGCGAAAAAGGAACTAAGTGAATGGAGTTGGGAGGGGAATATTCGCCATCTACAAAACTTTTGTGAACGACTGGCCGTTCTCTGTAAAGGCAAGATCATCGATATTCATGATGTAAATAAATGCTCAGACAATTATAAGCTTGAGAAGGTTACTTTGGATAAGGATATGCAGGGGAGTTCTGCACTTGGATTATACCGATCCGAAAGAGAGAAGATTCTTCTGGTGCTTGAAAGGGTCAAATATAATAAAAGTAAAGCGGCTGCTGAATTAGGAATAAGCCGGACAACCTTATGGAGAAAGATGAAAGAGATGAATATTGAAACAATTTGAAACGACCTGAAACAATTTGTTTCAAGTTTGAACAAAATGTTAATGGCGATAGATGAGTCGATTGAATGCACAATCGACTTTTTTTATGAATAAAACTGTATTTTCGAAATTGGCATTACTATTGCTAAATGAATAACTGAAAACAATATGGAGGTGTTGGAATATAGGTTTATGCTTTTTGGGATATCAAAAAAGAGACGATTAAACTGTAAAAAGCAAGGAGGAGTAGTGTGAATTATACGGTGTACATTCCCCAGGATATTGAGGAAGAGGGAAAAAATTATTTGTTGGAGCGAGGATACAAAATTAAATTGGGTTCCGGGCTGGCGGAAGAAGTCCTTATGGAAGAGATCAACGATTGTGATGCTGTATTGACAAGATCGAACGCGATGATCAATAGAAAAGTGATTCAGGCAGGTAAAAAACTTAAAATCATTGCTAAGTACGGAGTAGGATTAGATAATATTGACATCGAGGAAGCAACACAACAAGGAATTTATGTAACGAATACACCACAGGCAAATGCCAATGCCGTAGCTGAGCATGTGCTTGCATTAATGTTCTGTTTGTCTAAAAATCTGCTCCTGGTTGACAGAGAGTTACGTACTGGTAATTTTGCTATCCGCAACCAGCTTTATAGTATGAATTTGGGCGGCAAGACTTTGGGAATTATCGGGTTAGGGAGAATAGGCAGGTTATTAGCTGATAAGGCACGCCAAGGTTTAGGCATGAAAGTGGTCGGATATGACCCTTATGTAGATGCTACCTCGAACCTTTCATTGGAAATTGTGACAGATGTAGAATGGCTATTCAAAAATGCGGATGTTATTAGTCTTCATCTTCCTTTAACGGAAACAACGAAAGGCATAATAGGAAAACGGGAATTTCTTTGGATGAAATCCTCAGCTTACCTCATTAATGCTTCAAGAGGGGGAGTGGTTAAGGAGGATGATCTGATTCAGGTTTTACGGGAAGGAAGAATCGCCGGTGCTGGAATCGACGTATTTGAAATGGAACCTCCTGACAAGAGAAATCCTCTCTTTGAATTGGATAACGTCATCGTTACTCCCCATAACGCTGCTTTAACGAAAGAGGCTTCCATTTGTATGGCTATGGATGCAGCGATACAAATCGATCAAGTTCTTTCCGGTAGAAAACCCGACTGGAGCGTGAATGAGCCATTAATTAAGAAGGTGTTTTTATAAAGTACATATAAACACCTACAATTATCAGTTTAATATGAATATTTAATTAAATGAAATAACCCTTGCGTTAAGTGAGATAGATCAAGTATAAGCTCAAGGGCTCCGTTGCTTGCATGCGACGAAAATTACGTTTTACTGGGGTATTAGCTGTAAAAGAAGGAGCCCTTTTGGACATACAGATAGATCGCATACTACTACTTAAGGAAAAGAGGAAATGATGCATGAGGAAGATCATTTATCTGCTAACCACAATACCAGCTATTGGCTCGCTTGTGATTATCAATCGAGTCGAACCTTACGTTTTCGGTATGCCCTTTGTTCTCTTCTGGACAATATTATGGATTTGTCTTACTTCTATCTTCTTGATAATCGCCAATATGCTTGATCCTGCAAATAAAGGAGGAGCAGAATAATGAATACGGCTCTTCTTATTATTGTTGCTTTTCTCATTTTATCCATTTGGTTAGGACTCCAAGCTCGTAAAGGTAAAGATATGAACTTGGAACAGTGGGCAGTTGGCGGACGGGGGTTTGGTGGTATTCTTGTTTTCTTTTTGATGGCAGGTGAAATATTTACAACATATACTTTCTTAGGTGCGAGTGGAAGCGCTTACTCATCTGGCATTCCTGCTGCTGTGTATGCCTTTAACTGTTTCTACTTTGTCATCGCTTACTGGCTGTTGCCGCCGATTTGGAAATATGCCAAAGAACATAACGTCATTTCGCAATCTGATTTTTATGATAAAAAATACAATAGTCCAGCATTAGGTGTTCTCGTTGCGATCATTAGCGTTATTTCTGTTATCCCATATCTAATTATGCAGTTAAAAGGGTTAGGGATTATTGTCTCTGAAGCTTCATATGGCACGATATCCCCGAATATTGCTATATGTATCGCTGTGCTTTCGATAACGATTTATGTTATGGCTTCGGGAATTCATGGTTCGGCATGGACGGCAGTAATTAAAGACATCATGATTTTGGCGGTTGTCGTCTTTATGGGAATTTATTTTCCTCTTCACTATTATGGTGGTATTCAGCCGATGTTTCAGGCAATCGATACGGCTAAAACGAGTTTCTTGCTATTTCCCGAACAAGGGTTGAGTGTTTCGTGGTTTATTTCCGCTACGATTATGACGGCGTTAGCTTTTTATATGTTTCCTCATATGCTCACAGGAGTTTTCTCTTCAAAAAGCGCAAACGCACTTCGTTGGAATGCCGCGATTATGCCAATCTATCAAGTCATTATCGTTTTCTCTTTATTTATTGGTTTTGCTGCTGTACTTCAAATTCCGGACCTAAAAGGAGCGAATATAGATTTAGCTTTATTCAAGCTGGCGAAGATGTCATTTGATCCCTGGTTCGTTGGAATAATTGGAGCATCAGGAGCGCTAGCAGCCCTTGTACCTAGCTCATTAGTATTAACATCAACAGCTACTATTCTCTCCAAAAACGTATATAAGGTATGGAAGCCGGATACGACAGATGAGCGGCTTGTGAAGCTAAGCCGTATTTTTGTCCCTATCATTTCCTTGATTACTCTTTATTTTACGTTTAGCGGCGGCAAATCGATTATGATGTTATATCTCATGGCCTATAGCTTTATGGCGCAATTGTTCCCGGCTTTATTCTTCAGCTTGTGGAGAACAAATCCGGTTACCGTACAGGGAGCGATTGCTGGAATGATTGTTGGAATCATTATCGTCGCTTACTCTACCATTTCAGGCACTACGCTTGCAACACTATTTCCATCTTTGCCGCAAGTAATAAAGGATATCGATATAGGCCTGTTTGTATTGCTTATTAATTTTGCTGTCACATTGGGAGTGAGTGCAGTTACAAGGAAACCTGTAATCGCAATAAAAGAGACTGATAAGGCGAATACTGATTTTCAAATTGATATATTAGATGATCAAGCAGTTAAATAGGAGAAGTTTTAAATACAATTGGATAAGGGTCTGTCATCTCATCTTTATAAAGTATAAAAGAAAGATGAGATGACAGACTTTTTCTATTTGGAAGAAACACATTTATAGCGAGTCAAAAATGGCTGGATTGAATGAAATTTAACTCGATTTTTTTCAGGTTGAGACTGAAATTCTTGTTAGTTCTTATCACAAATAGTGGTTTTTAAAGTGGCATTGCTTTTGCAATAAAATAGTGTACGTTACTACTCTAAACAAAGGATGGGATTATTGAGATATGCGATATTTGAATTATATTAATGGACAATGGAAAGAGCCGAGTTCAGGGGAATACAAGGAAAATCTTAGCCCACATAATGGAGAAAATTTAGGAGAATTCCCATCGAGTGCTGTAGCTGATATACAAGAAGCGGTGTCGGCTGCAAAAAGAGCATTTTCGCTTTGGAAGAAACTCTCATTCCAACAACGTGCCGTATATCTACAGAAAGCGGCTGATATTTTAAAAGCGAATCTTGAGGAAGTAGGGCGTGACTTAACATTAGAAGAAGGAAAAACGTTGGTAGAAGGTATTGGAGAAACCCAGCGCGCCATTAGCATTCTCGAATACTATGCCGGGGAAGCACGGCAACCGCTCGGTGAAGTTATCCCTTCCGGTAATGTGGAAACGTTTTTATATACAACTCGTACGCCATTAGGTCCTATTGGGATGATTACGCCATGGAATTTTCCGATTGCTATTCCAGTATGGAAGCTAGCGCCTGCTCTTATTTACGGGAATACAGTAGTGATTAAACCTGCTGATCTTACACCGAAATCCGTATATCATGTAATGAAAGCCTTTGATGAGGCAGGACTGCCGGCAGGTGTCGTGAACTGCGTGTTTGGCAGAGGCTCTGTCATCGGAACAGAAATAGTAGAGCATCCAGATATTAAAGCCATCTCGTTTACTGGTTCAAATCAAGTAGGCTGCCAAATTCAAAAGCAGGCAACAGAAAAAGGGAAAAAAGTGCAGATGGAAATGGGCGGGAAAAATCCGCTTATTGTTCTTGCGGATGCTGACTTGAATAAAGCCATAGAAGTTGCTGTAGGTGGAGCCTTTAAATCTACAGGACAGAAGTGTACGGCGACCAGTCGGATAATTGTAGAAGAAGGAATTTATGAAGCTTTCCGTAATCAGCTTGTGGAACATACAAAAACACTGAAAGTAGGTAATCCCCTCCAGCATGACACATTTATAGGTCCGGTCGTTTCTCAAACACAACGCGATAGTGTATTAGCGATGATAAATACCGGAAAGACAGAAGCAACGCTTTTGTGTGGAGGTGAAATTCCAGCAGAAGAAGAGTTAGCGAACGGTTTTTATGTACAGCCTACAATTTTTGAGAACGTGCCTTGTGATGCCCGTATTGCACGTGAAGAAATTTTCGGACCAGTCATTGCTCTTTTTAAAGTCAAAAACTATGAGGAAGCGATAGAAATGGCTAATGATACGGAATATGGTTTGAGTGCAGCCATCTGTACGAATAACTTGACCGTGGCTCACCGTTTTATTGAGGATATCGAGGTAGGTCTGGTACATATAAATTCAGAAACGGCTGGTTCCGAGCCGCAAGTGCCGTTTGGCGGTTGTAAAAATTCCAGTACTGGTTCGCGTGAACAAGGAAAGACCGCGATTGAATTTTATACACAAGTCAAGACAGTTTATATGGACCGAATGTAATATGTGGGGAAGTTGAAGTATTTTGCCAGTTATACTACTCGTCCTTTATGGATGTAAAGAAAAGTATAACTGGCTTTTTATTTTTTGAACGCGGATTGCTTCCCTTATTTTACTCATAAAAGTCTAATTCGCTGCAATGTTTACGTACTAATCTTGCGGCTTTTGACTGGCTAATAGACAAGTGATTTGCTACCTTTCGTGTACTTCTGTATCTTTTGTAGGAATCGATAATCATCGTTCTTTCCAGCTCTTCTAGCGCAAGTTCAAGGGAGAGAGTAGAAGAGCCTTGAGTTACGCCGCTTTGCTTCGTATTTTTCAATAATATAGCCGGTAAATTGGACGTTTGGATGATACCGTCGCTCGTGACAACCAGGCTTTCGACCATATTTTCCAATTGTCTAATATTTCCGGGCCATGAATAATTGTAAAAAACGTTCAAAACCTCTTGTGAAATAATCCGATTAAGTTGATATTTTTTATTGTATACAGAAAGAAAATGATAGGTTAACGGAACAATATCTTCTTGTCTCTCCCGTAAGGGCGGAATTTGCAGATTGACAACATGGAGTCGGTAATATAAATCTTCCCTGAATTGTTTATTTTGTACCATCTCATATAAGTTTCGATTAGTAGCAGACATAATGCGGATATCGACTTTTTTTATTTCTTTTCCTCCAACAGGAAGAAATTCGAGGTCTTGAATCACCTGTAAAAGCTTTGCCTGAACTTTTGGTGTAATTTCCCCGATTTCATCCAAAAAAACGGTACCCCCATCCGCCAACTCAAGCAATCCTTGCTTGCCACTTTTCGTTGCTCCGGTGAATGCTCCTTCCGCATATCCGAAAAGCTCTGATTCTAGCAGCTCTTCCGGTATAGTTGCACAGTTTATAGATAAAAAAGGGGCATGGCTTCGATGACTTTTCTTATGAATATATTTGGCTAGTACCCCTTTTCCTGTACCGGATTCTCCTTGAATTAAAATCGTTGTATCGACTTTGGATACCTTGTCACATAGTTTAATTACCTCATTCATTTCTTTGTTATTCGTAATGACGTTTTCTTTATAAGACTCATTATTGCTTGTATCGTCTGGTTCCTGTTCATCTGGAAGATAGATGTCTTTGTAGTTCGGCTCCTGTCCGGTAGTGATAATAAGTTCGATTTCTTGTTCATCGTTTAGCAAAGGGATGGCTGTTGTGACCAATTCCTTACCACTATAAGTTATTTGCTTAACTGTTACCGCTTTCTTCTCTTTGAATATACGAGGAAGAATCAGAGGTCTCCAATAATCCTTAGAAACCATTTCATCATTATGTTTCCCGACAACTTCATCCAGCTTGATACCATAATGCTGTTCACAGGCCCTGTTTACGTAGACAACATGCGCGTTTTTATCAAGAACGTAAATTTCATTAGGGGAGTGGTCTAAGATCTTTTTAAGTACCTTGCTACTCATTTCTATTTTTTCATTATCATTCATCGAATTTTGCACGATGTAGCCCTCCATGTCGTAACTATCTCCTAGTATTTATATGTTTATTCTATATTACATACAAATAGAGTTACAATTGACACAATTGAGTAAATTATAACTCGGTTTTTCTTCAGGGGGAAGTTATAAACTATGTTAAACCCTGTGTTAATGAGGTTTTTTGAAGTTGGCATTAGAATTGCTTTAATAATTCGATAAATGAAAGCCTACACATTTGATTGAATTTGATGTACACCAACAAAAGAAACTAAAAGGAGGAACTCTCATTATGGCTGTAAAAGAAAGCGCACCATCTTTTAATCCCACAATACCGTATGAGCAATATATAAGTCCGCAGGTCTTTAATAAAGAAAGAGAAAAGATATTTTCGAAAAATTGGATATTAGTTGGCCACACCAGTCAGGTTAAAAATGCAGGAGATTTCTTTACGTTTGAAGTAGCTGGCGAACCTATTATTGTTACTCATTGTACAGATGGAGAACTACATGCTTTTTATAATATTTGTCCGCATCGTGGTGCTAAGGTGGAGCGCAGTGAACAAGGAAATAAAAAGATTCTACAATGTAGTTATCATGGATGGACATTCAAATTGGATGGACATGTACATCGGGCACCTAACTTTAAAACAAATGAGCTTGGAAAATATAGCTGTATGAAGTCGATCCGGTTAGAAGTTCATCATTCGCTGATTTTTGTAAATCTGGACAGCGATGCTCCTTCTTTCCCGGTGGCTTATCAGTCATTCTTAGAGGAGATGCAACGTTATTCATTTCTTGAGTCTTTAAAATTAGTCAGAGAGACTCACCGTATCGTTAAGGCCAATTGGAAAGCGGTTATTGATAACTTTCTCGAGTGCGATCATTGCCCTATTGCCCATCCCGGATTTGCAAAAACGTTTGATTTGTCCAACTACAACATTATCATCGACAACAAATTTTCTTATCAATGCTCAACAGTAAGCGAGGATACCGAAGGTGCCAGCGCACGCTTTTATTGGATATGGCCGAATATGATGCTTAACGTTTATCCGGGGGCAGGGAATGTAAATACAATACAGGTTGTGCCTATTGATGCGGAAACGTCATTAGGTATCTATCGCGATTACTCTGTTGATGCCGAACTAACGAAGGAAAAAGAAGAGTTATTTACGTTCGTTGATCAGGTACGGGAAGAGGACTTTGACCTTGTAGAGTTGCTGCAAAGTGGTTTTCGCTCCAAAGCATTTGAGAACGGAATTTATTCTCCTACCGAGCATGCTATGGAACATTTCCATCAGATGATTGAAGAGGCATTACAAGACGAATAGGCATTGGCCTTACAATTTTACACTGGATAAAGAAAGGGGTTACAAAAGATGAAAAATCCATACTTGGTTGTTGAATGGAACGATACAGAAACGAACGCGCAGGGCTGGATGGTCGTCCATAACTTCGTGAAAGGATATGCTGGCGGCGGAACAAGGATGCATCCGACTGTAACAAAAGAAGAAGTGAAACGGTTGGCGGAAGCGATGGCCTATAAGTATACGGCTTGCGAGTCCAAGACCACTGGAGGATGTAAAGCCGGGATTGCATATGATTACAAAGCGCCAGATGCCAAAGCAGTGTTACGTAGATTTTTGATTGCGATGATGCCATATGTGGATGCGGGAGTATCGTTAGGAAGCGATTTGGGAACCAATTACGATGATGTATTAAAAGTTTTTAAGGAATTCGGTATTGATATTCCTCTTACAAAGTCTATGAAACAGGATCAGAATGTTTTGCAAGGGATAAAAGCTTTTGATGATTTATTAGGGACAAAGGTTGATGGATTGTGTTTAAACGATGCAGTTACAGGCTATGGCGTAGCTTTCTCTGCTGATGAAGCCTGGAAATTTAAGCGTGGAAAGGAAGGAGCCACAGTAGTCATTCAAGGATTTGGGTGCGTAGGAGCAAGCTGTGCACTAAAAATGACACACTTAGGATATAAAGTTGTAGGAATCGCAGATGCAAATTTATTGGTCACTTGTGAGGAAGGTTTGGATATCCAAAAGCTTATCGACCACAAAAATGCCCATGGTGAAATGAATCCCGATTCTTTTGAATCCAATTATGTTATAAGATCAAACACTGAATGGCTGGATATAGATTGTGATATTTTAATTCCTTCTGCGTTGGAGGATGTTATTAATGAGACCAATGCACATAAAGTCAAAGCGAGTTTAATTGTAGAGGCAGCTAATATTCCAATCTCTCATGCAGGAGATAAGATTATAAAACAAAGAGGAATTGATATTGTTAATGATTTTGTTGCCAATCTTGGCGCTATCCGTTTTTATGATGCTGTTATCTTCGGGTTAGTTAAACCAGAATCTCAGGAGGTAATTGCAGATATTGAAAAGTTATGTAGAAAAAATACGTATAACCTCTTTACGGAAGCCAAAAAACGGAATGAATATCAAAGAGAGGTAGCCTATGAGATGTTTAAGCCGGCGGTTAGCGATTTACTAGAGTATGCAGAACCAGCTAAAGCAATATCTGTGCAACCGTAGTGGAAATGCAAGCCCTTTATACAGAGTTTCAAGGGCATAACAGAGTACCAAAACTGTTCATGCCCTGTTCCTGTATATCTTATGATAATCCAGATTATTTAAAAAACATATGCTTTCAGGTGAACAGGCTCGATCTTGCTTACCGCTTAATTATGATAAGAATGGGGGCAGTGAAATGAAAAGTAAGCAAGATAATCATTCAGCAGAATTGCAACGTTCAATGAAAAGCAGACATTTATTTATGCTCTCTCTCGGTGGAGTCATTGGTACGGGTCTTTTTTTAGGCTCGGGCGCCACTCTTAATGGAGCCGGACCTGGCGGAGCCGTTATCGCATACTTGTTCGGAGGGCTCATTATGTATCTTGTTATGGTTTGTCTTGGTGAGCTAGCTGTGGCTATGCCGATAACGGGTTCATTTCAAGTGTATGCCACAAAATACATCGGCCCAGCCACAGGGTTTACACTTGGATGGATGTATTGGTTAAGTTGGGCAACAACGGTAGGTCTTGAATTTACGGCTGCCGGTATGGTAATGAAACGATGGTTTCCAAGTGTTCCTATTTGGGTATGGTGCATTCTCTTTATCGTGCTGCTTTTTTCTTTGAATGCGCTTACTACAAAGAGTTTTGCTGAAACAGAGTATTGGTTTGCGGGTATTAAGGTATCTGCCGTAGTTGCTTTTATCCTCATTGGAGGGGCAGCCATGTTCGGTTTTTTGGATATGAACGGAAAACAGGCACCTTTGTTTAGTAATTTTATAAATAATGGAGGTTTTTTCCCTAACGGATTTTCAGCGGTATTTATTACAATGATGGCGGTCGTCTTCTCTTTTCAAGGTTCTGAATTGATGGGGATTGCAGCTGGAGAAAGCGAAAACCCCCAAAAGACGATTCCGAAGGCGATTCGTAGCATTATCTTTCGTGTGCTCATATTCTATGTGTTAGCTATCATAGTCATTGCAGCGCTGATTCCATGGAAACAAGCCGGATTGGTTGAAAGTCCGTTTGTCGCCGTGTTTGACAGTGTGGGAATCCCTTATGCTGCTGACATTATGAATTTTGTTATATTAACCGCTTTGCTGTCTGTCGGGAATTCCGGTCTATATGTTTGTACGCGTATGCTATGGTCGTTCTCTCGGAGCGGGATAGCTCATCCGGTATTCGGAAAGCTAAACGCACGAGGAGTACCATTTAATGCATTGCTTATAAGTTTAAGTTTCGCTTTGCTTTCCCTACTTACGAGCGTGATAGCGGCAGAAACGCTTTTCGTTGTTTTGCTTTCTGTAACGGGGATGGCAGGTACGTTGACCTGGATGTCGATTGCACTGTCCCAATACAATTTCCGCAAACGATTAATTAAGAGTGGTGATCATGTGGATGAATTAAAGTACAAGGTACCGTTCTTCCCACTCATCCCTATCCTTTGTTTTGTATTATGTACCTCCCTGCTAGTATTCATGGCGTTTGATCCAGCTCAACGTTCTTCTCTCTTATTTGGGCTTGGTTGTATGGGACTTTGTTATATGTATTACTATCTACGATATAAGAGAAATGACAAGCATGCTATTTCGTTTAAAGAAGATAATTCAGCAGATTTGTTTCTTAAAGAAAAAGCGTAAATGAAATTTGGATCAGGAGGAAATGATTTGATTTTATGTACGGCAACTGAAGTAACGGAGGAAGATATAAATAAAGTGAAAGAGAAAACAAAAGAAGAGGTTATGCAAAGTAAAATTTTCGCTCTCTCTGCAAATGAAAAGCAGCAGGTTGAGATTTTGCTGACATTCGGACATTACCACGATTCTATATCAGATGAAGATTTGAAGCAGCTCCCAAATCTTAAGTGGATTCAGGTGATGAGTTCCGGTATCGAACAGCTCCCTTTTCAAGTGATGAGAAGCAAAAATGTATTGCTCACCTCTGCAAGAGGCGTTCATGCGATCCCTATTAGTGAATATGTGCTGAGCATGATTTTATATTTTGCAAAAAATATTCAACATTATAAGCATCTGCAAAAGGAAAAGATATGGGGATACTCAGAAGAAGTCTTGGATCAGATGACAGAAATTTCAGGAAATATAATCGGGATTTTAGGGGCGGGAAGTATTGGCAGTGAAATCGCAAAAAAAGCAAAGGCATTCGGAATGCGTACATTAGGCTTAAATAGCAACGGTAGATCTGTCGATGGTTTCGATAAGATGTATCCTATAAATCAGATAGGTGAATTGCTGCCACAATGCGATTATATTTGTGCTGCACTTCCTTCCAATCAAGAAACGAAACATATTATTGATGCAAGAATGATTTCCTTAATGAAAGATGGTGTTGTGTTCATTAATGTCGGTCGAGGAGATGCAGTGGTTGAAAATGATTTAATTCAAGCTCTGAGGACAGAGAAAATTACGGCTGCAGCTTTGGATGTTTTTCAGGAAGAACCTCTTCCGCCTCATCATCCGTTTTGGGGTATTGATAATCTGGTCATTACGCCTCATGTTTCTTCTTGTACAAGTAAGTATATTCCGAGAACATTAGATATTTTTTTCGAAAATTATCGTTGTTATAAGAAGAAACGATTCGAAGCTATGATTAATCGGATAGATTTTCATATATAACTACTACATTATTTTGGGGGAAAAGAAATTATGACTACGTATCTGCAATTGCCTGTATTTAAAACAGTAACGGAAGAGCGCAGGCACCGTAAAGAACGGCTGGCCGGTGCCTTCCGCCTCTTTTCTAAATTTGGGTTTGATGAAGGAGTTGCAGGGCATATTACCGTGCGGGATCCGGAATATACGGATCATTTCTGGGTCAATCCATATGGAAAGCATTTTAGTCAAATTTGTGTATCTGACCTTTTGCTTATTAACCATCAAGGAGAGATTGTAGAAGGTGATCGGCCTGTGAACCAAGCCGCTTTTGCAATTCATTCAGAAGTTCATAAGGCTCGTCCGGATGTGGTGGCGGCAGCACATGCTCATTCAGTATACGGAAAAACTTGGTCAGCGTTAGGACGGTTACTGGACCCAATTACCCAGGATGCTTGCCAGTTCTACAATGATCACGGGTTATTTGATGATTTTACCGGCGTAGTCTACGAGAATGAAGAGGGAGAGCGCATTGCCAAAGCCCTTGGCCAGTACAAAGCTGTTATTTTACGTAATCATGGACTGCTAACAGTGGGACAATCCGTTGATTCAGCTGCTTGGTGGTTCATTACTATGGAACGTTCATGCCAGTCGCAATTGTTGGCTGAAGCGGCTGGGACACCCGTTTTTATTGATGAAAAGTATGCCCAATTGACCGCTCAGCAAACAGGTGTTGAATATGAGGGATGGCTCAGCTTTCAGCCGCTCTGGGATCGCATACGAAAAGAACAGCCTGATTTTTTGGAATAAACTAAAGTTTATTAGCCTGTTAAGAAGGATGAAAATTATAGTTAGTGTTTATGCTGAAGGAGAACAGTAAGAATTTTTTCTTACTGTTCTCTTTTATGTTAAAAAAGGCTAAAAAAAATTAATTTAGTTTTCTTTTAACCAAAATGGTTAAAAGTGTGGTTTAATAAGAGGAGTAAGGTTTATCTTACTTTTCCAAGGAGGGATAAGTATGAAAGAGAGGTTTATCTTTCTTTTTCACATCCTTTTCATCTTTCTCAAAATTGGGCCCACAACTTTTGGTGGCGGATATGCCATCGTTCCTCTTATAGAAAGAGAAGTGGTTCGGCAGAGAAAATGGATGAATGAACAAGAGCTTGCCGATGTATTTGTAGTCGCAGGTTCTGCACCAGGAGCGGTAGCAGTGAATGCTGCGGTTATGGTTGGTCATAGATTGGGTGGGGTTTCGGGAGCGATTTTCGCCATGCTGGGGATTGTGTTGCCGACCGTACTGATTATGATAGCACTCAGTCTTTTTTTCATTATGTTTAAAGATAATCATATAGTAGAAGCTGCGTTCAAAGGTCTTCGCTCTGCAACTGTTGCGTTAATTGCTTATGCCGCATACAAGATGTGGCTTGCATCTATTTTGGATAAAACTACGTTCTTTTTGTTCGTTAGTGCCGTCTTACTGTTGCTTGTCTTTGGTATTCATCCGGCATTCGTCATCGCTGGAGGGGCTATTTCAGGGATAGTCATATATAAAATCAGAAAGAGCATTAGGATAAAAGCCAGGCTGAAAAAGAGAGAGAAAGGAAATCATCCTTTTGAAATGTAAGTAGGAGGTGAAAATATGCTTTGGAGTTTATTTTGGCTGTTTTTTAAGGTGGGATGTATGTCATTTGGTGGTGGATACGCCATCATCCCGATTATTGAACGGGAGATAATCGCAAAAGGGTGGATGCAGCACGAAGCATTTACGGACATTGTAGCCGTGTCGGCCATGGCACCGGGATCGGTGGCCAACAATATGGCCATTTTTATCGGGTACCAGCAGGCGGGTATTCTCGGCGTATTAACTTCGGTTTTAGGAATTATTTTGCCTCCGCTCATTATTCTGTTACTTGTTGCCGCTTTTTTATATCGCGTATATAAGAATGGTGTGGTAGAAGCGATATTTTATGGACTCAAGCCTGTCGTTACCGGTCTTATCGTATACGCAGCACTTCGGTTTGCCATCTCTAACCAGATTATCGGCACGTATTCTCTTGATTCTCTTGGTTTATTTCTCATTTTCGCTCTGTCTTTTTTGGCTCTCCTCAAATTCCGGTTGCATCCCGTCAGTATACTTCTCTGTTCCGGCATCATTGGAGTTATTTTTTATGGGTAAGATATAGAATGAGTACAGAAGAGGTTCAGTTGGTATTTTTTTATTCCGTGTCTTAAAATAGATAAAAACGGAGAAGAAAAGCCGGGAGGACTGGATCGTGATATTGAAGGAGTTTTTGGAAGATGTATCACCAAAAAATAGCTTGCTGAAAACGATGTATCGTACGATTTATGAGCATGGACCCATTTCGCGGGCGGATATACTGGAAAAAGTAAAAGCAAAACAAACAACCGTAGCTCGTTTTATCGAAGAATTACTAGAAAATGGATTCATTCAAGAGCGTGGTCTGGGAAAATCCAGTGGAGGAAGACCTCCTGTCCTTTATCATATCGATACGACAAAAGGATATATTATTGGGGTCGATCTTTCCCGGTCACATACGAAGATCCTCCTCTTTGATCTTGCCTTTAACCAGATTGATGCCTCCTCCGTTATTATGACGTTTGCACACACCCCGGAACAAGTGTTTTCTTATATTATTGAAGTGATTGCTCGGTTTATGACTAAGCACGGTTTTACGGTCGATGAATTGTTAGGTATCGGAGTTGGCTCCGTAGGCCCCTTGAATCGTGAAAAAGGTATTATTCTTCAACCGGAGGCATTCCTTGCCCCAGGATGGAAAAACATTGATGTTGCAGCTCTGCTTTGCAAAGTATATCCGGTAAGAATTATGCTGGAAAACGGGGCGAATACAGCTGCACTCGGAGAATACACATACGCAAAAGTCCCCTATAAAAATGTTCTATATTGTATTAGTGGTGCTGGTCTACGCTGTGGAATGATAGCGAATGGGCAAATCATGCATATGAGAAGCGGCGATGCCAATGCCTACGGGCATACAGTCATCCAAGTGGATGGGCTACGGTGCTCTTGTGGGAATCAGGGATGCCTGGCTGCTTATGTATCCTTTGGCTACATTATTGAAGAAGTAAAAAGAAAGGCAGGGTTTTCTGCTTCCTCTTTGCTTCAAGATGGACAAAATAAGGATTCTCTTTCCATTTATCAGATAATCAGGGCGGCGAACGAGGGAGACCATGTGGCAAACGAGGTGCTCATGAAATCGGCATACTATTATGGGGTAGGCATCGCCAACCTTGTTAACTCACTGCATCCGGAGTTGGTTATCGTGAATAGCGCAATCGTATACGAAGTTCCATCCTATTACGCTAAAATTGTAGAGACGGCTTCACAGTATATATACGGAACAGAAAGAGAAGATACAAAATTCAGCCCTGGCTTGCTGCAATCGAATGCGGCAGCTACAGGTGCGGCCATTATGATTTTCCAGTCATTTTTACAATAAAAAACAATAGTTAAGGGATCGTATTAAATTCCTCTACCTTTTGCAAGAAAATTTCTTTGGCTTTAGAAGTGATGGTCTGTTTTCCTTTTGTAAAGCTGGCTCCTACTTTTAGCGTGCCAGTTACCACACTTCTTCTTTCGTTAATCTCCTGTTTCGCTTCTTCATGAAAGTCCCATTTTAATTTCAGTTTATCATAATTTTTATTAATGATTAAGATAATATATCGGTATTTTACTTATGATTAGAAACTTGGTATAAAATTATTTGCTGCCGGATTCATTGGTTCGATTTTGTTATCAATTTTAGGATTATGCATTCGGTCTTGTTTAAAAATCTCTCATGCATGTAGTTGCTCTTCCGATTTGTTCCTTTCAATGTGTAAAGCTTTTTTAACAGATAAGAAAGTAGGTGTCCCTATAAAGTAAGAAAGCGATATCTCCTTTTTTCGATCATAGCACTTGAAAAACGCGCGAGGTGTGTGCCAAACGTCGATTTTTTTCTTCGGAAGCGTGTAACACTGCTGGTGAAAAAGAACGAGTGGCAATGCCCGCGAGTTTCCCTTATGGATAAGAAAGTTTATTCGCTACGCTTGACAAAGGGTAGATATGATGATAAATTGTCTGTGAAAACATAAACGAAATTAAAAATTGTTTATATACAACTTTGAGTAATCAGATTCATGAGAAAAGAGGAGAAAAAGATGGACCGAAAAAAAGAACTAAAACAGCTATATAAAGAAACAAAAACGCAAGCAGGGGTTTATCAAATCAAAAATAATAAAAACCAAAAGATTTATATAGAGAGCAGCATGAACCTGAAGACGATAAACGGAAAAGAATTCCAATTGAAAATGAATTCGCATACAAACAAATTGCTGCAGAAGGAGTGGAATGAATTTGGAGAAGAAGCTTTTGTTTTTGAAGTATTGGAAACATTAAAAGTGAAAGAAGACGGGTATTTCGATGCAAAATATGAACTGGAAAAGCTTGAAGAAAAATGGCTAAATAAGCTTCAGCCATTTGGAGAACGCGGGTATAATCGAGAGAAATCACGCTAATTCCCGTGGGGAATGAAAAGAAAAATCCTTAAAACCAGCGCTTAGAGTATAGCCGATTTTAAGGATTTTTTGTTGTGCTTCTTAATTATGATTGCCTTACTGGGCTGTATATCCTCCGTCAACAAGAAGGGTCGTGCCAGTAATAAAGGATGCATCGTCGCTGGCAAGGAATAAAACGGCCTTCGCGACTTCTTCCGGTTTTCCCAGACGGCCCATTGGGTGAAGACTAACAAGATGCTGGGTAATCGCTTCATCGCGGCCAGCAATCAAGGGAGTATCGATATATCCCGGGCAAACAGCGTTTACCCGGATACCTTCTTTTGCATAATCAATTCCTAATGTCTGAGTTAAGAGTTTTACTCCTCCTTTGGCAGAAGCGTAAGCAGTTACTCTTGCTTTGCCAACATGACTGTGGATAGACCCGCAGTTTACAATGGCTCCTCCTGTACCTTGTTTTAGCATTTGCTCAATTGCATATTTATCGGAAAGAAAGACGCCCGATAAATTTATATCGATTGTTCTTTGCCATGCGTCAACGCTCAATTCATGTGCAGGACCATCGTTGGCAATTCCAGCATTCGCAAACATAATATCGAGCTTGCCGAAGGCGTTGACTGTTTGTTCGATCATGCTTTTCACATCATGCTCTTTTGTCACGTCAGTCTTCACGAATAATGTCTCATGTCCCTCGGAATTTAGCTTTTCTGACAGAGCTTTTCCGCGATCTGAGAAATCGGCAATAACCACTTTGGCCTTTTCTGCTGCAAATAAGCGAACAGTAGCTTCACCGATTCCACTTGCCCCGCCTGTTACAATTGCTACTTTATTAGAAAGTTTCATCCAAAACCTCTCCTTTTGTCGTCGGTACATGAATACACTGTAGTTTTTTGATGTCCTTGTATTCAGTATAGCTATTAATCACATCTAAAATAAACTTATAAAGAAGAATTTTTTGATAGGTCGTATAGAAGATATTCTATGCGACCTTCTTTAGTTGAATAATAGAATGCTTATTTCATAATCTAATCTTGTTATCTTTTTTGTATTAGTATACTATCGTAGTAGTAACCTTTTGAGAGGGATAGAAAGGAAGAATACACATGGACTTCAGAGTATACATCTTAGCGATTACTTCTTTTGTTGTTGGTATGGTGGAATTAATTGTTGGAGGCATAATGGATGTTATTTCAAAAGATTTGCAAGTTACGGTAAGCATGACAGGCCAGTTGATTACTGTTTTCTCGGTCGTGTTTGCTCTTTCTGCACCGATATTATTAACGATAACTTCCAAAGTAGAACGGAAAAAGCTATATATACTTACTTTATTTGTTTTCTTTATTGGAAATGTTATCTCATCGGTTAGCCCGAACTATTCAACTTTGCTGTTTGCAAGAATTTTATCTGCCGCAAGTTGCTCATTAATAGTGGTATTGTCCCTTACTATTGCCACTAGCATTGTTAAAAGTAATTATAAGGCGCGAGCGATAGGCATGATTTATATGGGAATTAGCGGTTCTTTAGTATTTGGGGTACCACTTGGAACGATGCTGGGGAATATGTACGGTTGGCGTTCGCCGTTTATTCTTATCTCCATTCTCACCCTTATTTCGATGCTCATTGCGTACTTTTTTCTGTCTGAAATTCCACCGAAGCGTACGGTTCCCCTGCGTCAACAATTACTCTCGCTAAAAGGATCAAAGCTTATTAGTGCACAATTAATCAGCGTATTCATGTTAACAGGTCATGTAACTTTTTACGCTTACCTAACGCCGTTTTTAAAAACGCAATTAGGTTTGGGTCCTACATGGATTAGCATGGTTTACTTTATTTTTGGCATAGCTGCCGTTATGGGAGGCGGGATTGGAGGACTCGTTTCTGATAAATGGGGTTCCACAAGAAGCATTCTCATTATTACTGCGCTATTTTCTGTAGTAATGTTTCTTTTACCTGTCGTAACCTTTTCGTTTTATCTATTCCTTGTTGTGCTATTTCTCTGGAGTATGCTAAGCTGGACGATAACACCAGCTCAGCAAAATTATCTTATCCAAATCGCTCCTGAATCCGCTGATATACAGCAAAGCTTTAATAATTCCGCTTTGCACTTAGGAATCGCGTTAGGTTCGGCTCTTGGAGGAATGGTAGTCGAAAATTACTCCATCTTGTATAATGCCTGGGTAGGGAGCTTATGCGTACTTTTGGCTTTTTTATGTGCCGTTTTTTCTCTTACAAGACCAATGATAGCTGGCGTGAAAGGTTCATAAGCTTTGTTATTTTGAATGAGAAAAAATAATTTGTGTGGAGGATCTATGTTACAGAAGTTTGGTTTTTCACAATATGAGAGTAAAGTATATGAAACCCTGTTATCCAGTGATGAACCGCTAGATGCAACCAGGATTGTAAAATACTCCGGTGTACCAAAAGCTAAAATATATGAAGTGTTATCAAAAATGATTGATAAAGGTATGCTTTTGAATTCGGTGTCTGGGAAGCAAAAAATGTACACTGCACTGCCGCTATCTCTTGCCATCGAAAAATTGAGCGCAGAATTTCAGGCTGATATTGAGCAGCTAAAAATAAATACAGCAAAGAAAACTTTTACCGATGACCGTGTGTGGAGTGTAAAAGTAGATACAACGATTAAAGCGCAAATTAAACAATTGATTGAGGAAGCAGAGCAATCTATACGTATTTCTGTATGGAATGACGACTTTGTGGAATATGCACCTTTATTAGAAGAGAAAGAAAAGCAAGGAGTCGCTGTAGAAGCGCACGTTGTAGGGGAAATAAAGGCAAACATATCAAACTTGGATTTTTTTATTCCTGCATTGGAGCATAACGTCCTGGAGAGATTTCAGCTACTTGTGGTCGACGAACGGGAAATCATGTTTGTGGGTACAGAGAATGGCTCATGGCAAGCAATAAAAACGATGTCCAAGCCTTTTATTAAAGTTTTTACCGAGTTTTTCTACCATGATATTGCATTAACTAAAATTACAGGGAAGTACCATGATTTATTAATGAAGGATCAGGAAATAAAAGATATTCTTATGCGACTGCGATATTAACCGCTCTTTAAGCAAGAGCGGTTTTATTTTTGCTTTGCTCGGTTTAGCATTTGTCTTTTTATTGAGTGTGGGAGGAACAGGATTTCATTATTGCAACAGCTTACAGGGAAGTTTAAAATCAACTAACCACTTTGTCTATATGTCGCTCCGTAATTCATCTTAGGGACGATTCCATTGCTTGGGGAGTAGTTCCTTTACGTTAGAGGATAGCCGATTATGTAAAAGCAGTTTCAAAACAATCTCAAGTGAATTAATATTATATAGGACAATAAAATAAAGGAGATTGTAAAAATGGATTCTACTCTAGACTCGGATATACCTGTTGTTTCGGACTTTAGGCAGCAGGAACCGGGAAAGCGCGTGCTCGTGATGACTGCTGTGTCGGCCGAGAGGGATGCGGTGCTGCGAGGACTGCGTGGTGCTGACAGATTTGACGTCTTAGTGGCAGGCGTGGGTCCGATAGCGACCGCAGCCAGCACAGCGAAGGCGTTAGCGCTGGCTGCTGATAAGTATGGCCTGGTCGTAAGTGCTGGTATCGGTGGCGGATTTATTGGCAGAGCTGATCTGGGCTCTTTAGTGGTGGCAGATGAAATTGTCGCCGCTGATCTGGGGGCAGAGACTCCGGAAGGGTTCCTTAGCTTAGATAAGATGGGCTTTGGCTATACCCGTATCCCGGTAGACGTTAGCATAGTGAGTCAGGTGGTTGAAGCGCTGAGAGCTGCTGAATTGGCAGTCACTACTGGCCCTGTGCTTACTGTATCGACAGTGACGGGTACGTCTGATACTGCATTGGAATTGGCTACACGGGTGCCGGGGGCGGCTGCCGAAGCGATGGAGGGCTTTGGGGTGGCTACTGCAGCACATGAGCATGGTGTGCCAATCTTGGAAATCCGCGCCATCTCAAACGTGGTCGGCCCGCGTGACCGGGCCGCATGGCGTATTGAAGAGGCATTAAATGCGCTAGAGTCAGCTAGTTCAGTATTACGGGAGGTATTACTATGAAAATTGCGTTTTCCCCTTGTCCCAATGACACTTTTGTTTTCCATGCCTGGGTACACGGACTGTTACCTGGTGCGCCAAAGCTTGATGTTACATATGCAGACATCGATATTACCAACAATCTGGCGGCTAACGGTGGTGGACCGGAAGTACTTAAGATTTCTTATGCTGCTCTACCTTGGGTACTGTCTGAGTACGCGCTATTGCCATGCGGAGGAGCATTAGGCAGGGGCTGTGGGCCATTGGTGCTAACGAAAAACGGTGCAGCCGGCACCAGTGATCCAGCAGTGTTGTCCGGACGGCGTGTAGCGGTGCCTAGTGAGCGTTCAACTGCCTATCTCTTATTCCGACTGTGGGCTGCCCAACAAGTTCCGGGAGGTGTAGGTGAAATTGTGGTTATGCCTTTCCATGAAATTATGCCAGCGGTCCGCGATGGTAAGATCGATGCCGGATTGGTCATCCACGAGGCACGCTTTACATACCCGTCATACGGGCTAAATCTTCTGACTGATTTAGGCAGCTGGTGGGAGACGGATACCGGTCTGCCGATTCCGTTAGGGGCAATTATTGCCCATCGCTCACTAGATTTAGCTGCGATCGCTGGCTGGGCACGCGCGTCGGTCGAATATGCATGGGCACATCCGGAAGCTTCGCAGGAGTACGTGCTACACCATGCTCAGGAGTTAGCTCCTGAAGTGGCACAGGCACATATCGACCTGTACGTCAACAAGTTTACTGCGAATTTGGGTGAAGATGGGTATGCGGCGGTGACCGCGTTGCTTAGCCGAGCCGCGGAAGAAGGGCTAGTACCAGAAATAGACCTGTCGACGTTAAGGTGACACGACCGATTGGAGCACGGTGTGGTGGCTATCCATTCTGGATGATATTGGATAATCAACACCCTTGATTTTTAGTCGTAGTCATTTTCTTTTTTAACTTTTAGAATTTGACCTGTATTTGCATGTATATCTATTTCATATATATTTTTCACTTGGCGGCTATTCCAGGTGTACGGACAAGCTGGGGAAAAAGCTTTAAAGAGTATACGGACAATAACATTCTAGCGACGCAGCTATTATTAGAAGCAGCTCAGAATTCTGCGGTTAAAAAAATAGTGTATGCTTCTTCTTCCTTTGTGTATGGAGGGATGATAGGACCGGCAGACGAGCGGCAAACTCCGCATCCGATCTCTCCTTATGAGGTAACTAAATTATCAGCCGAACACTTATGTCAATTATACGCACACAATTTTCAAGTTCCTGTTATTTCCCTTCGCTATTTTACTGTATTCGGACCGTGTCAACGTCCGGATATGGCTTTTCATCAATTTATTTATTGTATTTTGCAAGAGCGTCCCATTGTAATTTTCGGTGATGGTGAGCAGTCTCGGGACTTTACGTTTATCGATGATGTTGTGGTCGCTAATTTTTCCGCTATGCAATCTAAACATGATGGAAATGCCAAAGCCGATAATCACTTCAAGATATAGTTGATTATCGGTTTCCTAGCTATTTGAAAAAATTTTTGGACTTCGAAATCGAATCCGTTATTTGTTATCATGTAGGCTTATGCAATACCAACGTTAAAGAGCAGTTTTATAATCTCGTGGAACAAGGTCATTCTGCGGAATATGTGATGAAATAATACAGGTTGAAGAAGAGGGTGTCCCAAAAGTAACTTTTGGGCACCCTTTTTCACGTAAAAAAAAAGAAAATCGCTCTTTTTGATATAATGAAGTCACCACAACAAACAAAATATCAGAAAGGAACGATTTTCTTATGTACACTCATTATACCACTCGCCAGTTAGTTCTTCCAATGGATATTGAGATCCTAATCCCCGATCATCACCTGTGCCGAATTGTGGATGCAGCGGTTGAAAAAATAGACCCTCGCTTGTTTATTCCTCTCCACCCAGGCGGAGGGCGCCCTCCTTATCCTCCAAAAATGATGCTAAAAATGATTCTGTATGCGTATACCAATCGCATATATTCCTCTCGGCAGATCGCCAAACAGCTGGGTGAGAATATTTACTTCATGTGGCTTTCCGAAAATCAAAAACCGGATTTTCGTACCATCAACCGTTTCCGTTCCGAACGCATGAAGGATGTGATTTATGAAACGTTCTTCTCCCTCGTCGATCTGCTTCGTCAGGAAGGGCTGGTGAAGCTGGAAGATTACTTTTTGGACGGGACAAAAATCGAAGCCAATGCCAACAAATATACGTTTGTTTGGCGGAAGTCCACTGAAAAATATGATCAAAAGCTGGACGAGAAATTCCAGCAGATTGTTACATCCATTGAAGAAGTGACACGGGAAGATGAACAGGCAGAAAAGGAAACAGATTTTCAGGGAAAGTGGGAAGAAACACCGATTACATCCGAGAAAATCGAGGAAACGATAAAAAAGGTAGAAAAACGACTCGAACAGCATCCGAAAAATCGAACCCTAAAGAAAGCAAAGCGTCAACTGGAAAAAGATCTTCTACCCCGGAAACAAAAGTACGAAGAACAAAAGGCCACCTTCGGGGAACGCAACAGCTTTTCGAAGACGGATCCTGATGCGACGTTTATGCGGATGAAAGATGATCCTATGAAAAACGGCCAGTTGAAACCTGGTTACAATGTACAAATGGGAACAGAAGGTCAATTTATCACCGGATTCAGTCTTCACCAACGGGCGGGAGATCCTGGCTGCCTGATTCCTCATTTTGAAGTTCTTGAGCAATACAATCGCCCTAAACCAAAGGCGTTGATTGGCGATTCCGGATATGGGAGCGAGGAGAATTACGTCTATTGCGAAAAGAAAGAAATCGAGGCGTACGTCAAATACAGTACCTTCGATAAGGAACAAACGAAAACATGGAAGAATCAAGTGGGTCGTCTGGAGAACATGACGTACGACGAAGAACAGGATAAGTGGATGTGTGCGAACAATAAACGACTGACCTTTCGTTATGAAAAGAAACAGAAGTCGGACAATGGATATGAATCGATCAAGCGAGTGTACCTTTGTGCGGACTGTCATGGCTGTCCATTTCAAGCGTCTTGCGCAAAAGGAAAAGAAACCAAAAGGATCACTGTTTCGATGGAAAATCAAAAACAGCGCAAAGACGTACGGGAACGGCTGGCAACCGAAGAAGGAGAACGAAAATACAGCCAGCGAAAAATCGATGTGGAACCTGTGTTTGGTCAAATCAAACATAATCGCCAGTTTCATCGATTTTCATTAAGAGGCCTATCCAAAAATACGGTGGAATGGGGTCTTATTTGTGCTGCCCATAACCTCATAAAATGGACCCTAAAATTAAATCAACAATCAAAAGAACCACAAATACGGAGATAAATAGAAAGAAAATCGAGGATAAGCAACCTTTAAAATCCATATTCAGGTAAAAAAAGAAGGGCTGGCTCGAAAAAATCGTTTTTCAACGACCTTTTGAGACAGCCTCTTGTATTTCATTGAGCAAGTAAGATATATGTAAACAACGATAGATTAGCCTCTGTTATTTCATGTAATCGGGTAAGATGTAACCTTCAAAGTTTGGATCTGTTTTAATTATTTCTTTAAATTCTTTTGAACGGTATGCTTCATATACAGCTTTTGCCCATTCGCTGTCTTTATCTTGACTCCGAACAACGGCTACAACGCGGTGCTCCATAGGTGTTTCTTCTAATACGAACGCTTCGGATAATTTATGACCGGAAGAGATGACAAAATTTCCGTTCAAAATGCCGAAATCCAAATCGTCCATAGCTCGTGGAATTTGTGCGGATTCTAACGGAACAAACGTTAATTTATGAGATCCCTGGACAATATCCTTTTCAGAAATAGTTAAAAGATTAGCAGTATCTTTTACCTTAATCCAGCCCAGTTTTTCAATAATTCTCAATGCTCTTTCTGAATTCACCGGATCGTTTGGAATAGCTACCCTCATTCCATCTTTTACGTCAGCTTCCGATGTATGTTTATAAGAATATAAGCCCTGAGGAGCGGAAGGAACATGAGTAAGCACGGCTAGATCATAATTATTTTCTTTTGAGATGCTTTTCATGTATGCGGTGCTTTGGTGTACGTTTAAGTCGATTTCTCCTCTCGATAATGCAGCAGTAGACTCATTGCTTGAACTAAATTCCATAACTTTCACTTTATAGCCTTTCTGTTCTAAAAAGGGCTTAATTCCTTTTGACACTTGATCGCTATATGGTCCCGGAGTAAAACCGAACACAATTTCTTTTTTCTCATTGTTTGCATTTGAGGGGCTTGAGCATCCTGTTAATGGGGAAACAAGAAAAATAACCGATAAAACAAATGAAAAAACTTGGTTTTTATAGCGAAAAAAAATCATTTTTTACCCTCCGATTTTAGTTGCTTGTAAAAAATGTAGTGAGGAGTAGTTTTTGATTAACTTATAGGAAAAGTCGGATTAATGATTACAAAAATAATCAGTAGTATTTTCCTCCTTTCTACAGAGCATTAGCAATAAAAACCATTCTCTTGCTTACTGTGAGGAGATTTCTATATTTATGCCTTACATAATACATACAATAGTTAGCAATGTCAACAAAAAGTTGCAAGTAACCGTTAAAAGGAATAGAATCCAGTATTTCAGCCTTTCCATAAACAGTTATTCCCCTTATCATATATAAATGTCCTTATTTAATTTGGAGAGGAGGATGTATATGATTATTCTTGGCATTATTTTGCTTCTAGTATTATTCTTAGCCTTGAGGGCAGCATATCGTAATACGTTTGATGTCGCTATACAGAAAGTGGAAGTGAACGTTGATTTTCCTAATGATAAAGAGCTGAATATCTTACATCTTTCTGATATGCACATCGAGAACCTGTCGATTACTCCTGAAAATCTTTATGACAAGATAAAGGATATGAAAATCGACTTGATCGCTTTAACCGGAGATCAACTGGAGCGCGAAAGAAATATTCAACCGTTTATGAAATATATCGAGATACTAAAGAAAATACAGGCTCCTTATGGTATATATGTAGTTTTTGGCAATCATGATTATTTGCTTCGTAAAAGCAGCCTGGAATCTTTTCGTAAAACGTTAGAAAACCATGGCTGTATCGTGATGCAAAACGAGAATAGAACGCTGCATCTTGGAGATACAAGGCTTAATATTATCGGTATTGATGATTTCAGTACCCGGCGTAGCAATCTCGTCCAATCGTACAGAGGAGTGGATCAGGGAGTTAATTTGGTGTTGACTCATGATCCGAATGTAGTACTTCAGATGAAGGATGCTCCATTCGATTATTTGCTCTCCGGTCATTTTCACGGCGGACAAATCCATTGGCCAAAACCGTATCATTTGGTGAAAATGGGGAAACTGGCACGCATGAACATCATTAAAGGACTTCATTATCATAATGAAAAGCCATTTTATATTAGTGAAGGATTGGGCCAAACCGGGATTAACATTCGTACAGGATGTCGGCCTGAAATTACGCTCCATACATTAAAAGGAAAAGAAAATAAAAGCGTGACACGTGCCAGTTAGAAGCTTCTGAACGACTTAGTCGTTTGGAAGCTTTTTTTTAGTATCTGGCAATGAGAAACGTTCTTTTCCTAATCTATAGAGCAGGGTGAATAAAGATGGGCAGTACAGAACAACATAACGGAAATCAACGCTATCTTTAGAAGGGGTAAGCAAAGAACTTCCTGCATACTTAATGGGAGTAAGCACATAGCTATGTTCTACAGTACGCATTACAACGGATGCAGAGAAGGGGAGATAGATACATTGAATATCCTAATAAAAGCTTGGTCGCTGTTAGATAAAGTTTATTTTTACTGTTCCCGGCTGGAATATGTAAATCAGGAAGCAAAAAACATTTTTCGGGTAAAACTTCTCACGTATCGCGGAAGAGAACTGTTTCTTACAAATGGCACCTCTATTCGGACGAATGATACGCTGCTTAAAATCCATCTGCATAATTGTTTGCTGATTGGAGAAACAATGAATATGAACAATGATACGAAACGGGCTCTGTATGTGTATAAACGTGTCGAGGAGTCAATGCCAGGTCTTGTTGACTTCATCCGTAATCATCCGCGGAAAGATGATATTAAAGGCATCATCGGAATTACCCTGCTACATCGGGGTGTCAGCAGGCTAGGGTTTGAAGTAAAGGACATAGAGAATTCACATTATAGGCGAGCGAAACAATTTTACATGAAGCCATTATTTCTCCTGTTTCATTTAAACAAACAACATCATAGGAAAAAAGAGAACATGGTGCCAAAGTTTCTCGTTATGTCGAAAGAACAATTGTTGGGCAAGTATTTGCAGGATGCATAGCTTGAAAGGTTTTTAGGCGGGGAGATATACCCGCTTTTTTATTTTGTTCATTTTCTTTTGTATTTTGTTACATTTTTACTAAAAATTTTTATTTATAATAAGAGTAAAATTCTGATGTATCAGGAGTAAAAGAAATGGGGCAATATAGTAGTTTTATTTACGTTTTTTGCATCATATTCCTACTTTCGGGATGCTCAATTTCCCGCGAGGAGCAGACAGCTGTACACATCGGCATATTGGTAGCCGGAGATACGCGCTTGGAAAAGGTGGAGGGGATGAAAAAAGGGTTGAATGATTTAGGAATGGATACGCGGAGCGTAACGTTTAGCATATACAATGCGAAAAACGATATGGTCGAGCTGAAGAAGCAGGCGGAACGCCTTATAGAGCAAGGGCCTGATATCGTGGTAGGTACAGGAGTGGCTGAAGGGCTTGCCATCGCGGAGACGATGGAGCAGAGAGCCAAGCGTCCCGTCGTATTGATTGGCATTACTTCGCCTGGCGTTTCTGACATCCAATCTGCTTATCAAGCAAAAGGTATACCGGTTACAGGGGTGGAGAACGGCTATATTGAATTGATAGCAAAGCGAATGGAGCTATTGCAGCTCTTGTTTCCGGACAGGGAGCAGTTTGTTGTGCTGCATGACCCCGGCGTAAAAGCAAGTGAGCTGGCGCTAGAGCGTGTAGAAGAAACAGCAGCAAGATGCGGATATTCCTTCGAAGCTGTATCGATTCGCAGCGAGGCTGATATTAAACAGTTATCTCAGAGACATTTTACGGGACATGAGGCGATTCTTACGCTGCCAAGCCACTATATTGAATCCCAAAACCGAGCGATTCAGCAGCTATCCACTCAAAAACGGGTCCCGATAATGGGTCTGACTGAGACGGAAGTAAAAAAAGGGTATACGGCATCCTACGGCGTTTCATATGAAAATCAAGGGTATCAGGCATCGCGCTTAGTGTTGCGAATGGTAAATGAAAAGTCCAGCAAAACCGTTCCGTTTGAGTTGCCGGATACTGTGAGTTTAAAAATCAATATTGCTGCGGCTGAGAATATTGACATCTCCTTTTCGAGAATCGGGCTGAGCTACGGTGAAGATATTTTTGCTGGAGGGGAGTGAAAAATGGAACGTTCACGAATCCCCAGGTTTTACCGTATCAAAGTTCGCGTGTTACTGATCAGTATTCTCATATCGATCGTTCCGGCTCTTATTATCGGCATGTACTTCTTATATTTTACAAAGCAGGATTTGGAGAAAAGTGTTCAAACGCAAAATGAATCAACAGCAGAACGCTTTGCGCAAAAAATGGAGTTCTTCCTCTTTCGTACAGAAGAAAGGCTAAAAACGACCCGTTTTTCGCTTCTAGCTACTCCTGTCGCTGAGGATAGGCAGGCCATCCTGTATCGTATGCTTAAAAAAGTTCCGCTTGCCGAAGAAGCAGTTGTGTTTAATCATAGAGGCAAGGTAGAGTACGGAGTTCATCGTTTTCAAATCATGCAAGAGGACCGGGAAGAAAGCTGGCAGGGAGAAACACTGCTAGATGAGCTAAAACAGAAAAAAGAATATTATGGTCCGGTGCAATTCCAGTCAAATAATATTCCGTATATGCAAATAGCAGTTCCGATATTTTCAGAAGACGGCAAAACATTTCGTGGCGGCATAGGCGTAAAAGTTCGTTTGCAAAGTGTGCTGACCTTACTAGAGGAAGTGAGCGATAAGAAGGAAGAAGCAATATTTATTTTCGATTCCAGAGGAAATCTTATCGGGCACAATGATTTTACGGAAGTTCTGCAAAGAAAACAGGTAAATGAAAGTTTTGTTGTCCGTCACTTTATGAGGGTGTCTAATCCAAAACTTCTTCCGATCCCTAGTCAGTATGCTAGCTATAACGGCAAAGAAGTGCTTGGGGTATACGCAATCGTTCCTCGAACAGGATGGGGGATTGCTGTAGAAGAGCCGGTTGAGAGTGCTTTTGCTCCTGTTCGTACCTTGTTTTTTAAGCTGTTGGCATTTTTACTTCTTATTGTATTAGGAGCCTCTGTCATAAGCGTTTTCCTCAGCCTTTTTTTTACCGGCCCGATTGAGTATTTGGAGAAGCTAGCCCGTAGCGTAGGACATGGACGGTCGAAAGAGCCCATTTTTATAAGAAGAAAAGACGAGCTCGGCCATTTAATTACTGTTTTTGGAGAAATGACAGAGCGTCTGGAAAGTCAGGGGAAGAAGCTCCTTCAGGAAAAAGAGAGACTGGATGCAATCGTGAATAATATGGGTATCGGCCTTGCGTTAATTACTCGAGATTGCCGTATTGCCTGGACGAATCCCATTGTAAGAGAATGGCTTGGGGAGGCAGCAACCGATAAAAAAACACTCTGCTATCAAGTGCTAAAAGGAACGCCCGCTATATGTAGACAATGTCCACTGCAAGGATCCGAGAATGAAAAATTATCTGCGGATATTGTTACCCACCTTATGCTAACAAACAAAGAAAGGATTTTTCGGCATAATGTGTACCAATTAAGGTATGCTGCGGAAGGCGAACCAGATTACTTGCTTGTCATCGAAGATATTACAGAACAAAGACGGATGGAGGATATTGCGATGCAAGCGGATAAACTATCTGCACTTGGCTTAATGGCCTCCGGTTTTGCCCATGAAATTAATAACCCATTAGCCACCATTCAAGTGTATGCGGAAGATTTGGTGGATCAAACACATACGCAGCGAGAGAGCCTGCTGGATGTTGAAGAAGTGGAACGATATTTGAATGTAATCTGTAAACATGTCGACAGAGCGAAGGAAATTACGCAAAAATTGCTGAATTTTTCGCGGAAATCGGAATGGCAGGAAGAGTATATTTACCTTCCAAACATTTGCAAAGAGAGTGTTTCCTTACTGTCCCATGCATTTACTAAAAAACAAGTAATGATATCAACGTCTATAGAACCAAATGTGCCATACATAAAAGGGGATGCTTTGCAGATAACACAAGTCTTTGTGAATCTGCTGCAAAATGCGCTTGATGCAATAGGTGAACAAGGCGTGATTACAGTAGAAATACATGCAAAGGGTGGGTACGTCCAGGTACATGTCATAGATAATGGAATCGGAATTTCTCCTGCATATGTAGGGAAAATATACGATCCCTTTTTCACGACAAAGCCAGTTGGTCAAGGAACCGGTCTGGGTCTTTCTATTTGTTATGGCATTATTACGAGAATGGGAGGGACCATCACAGTGAAAAGCACCGAAGGTCAGGGAACCACTGCAACGATAGAATTGCCGGCGATTAGGAAGGAGGTTCAAGATGAACAAGAAAAATATCAAGGTACTTATCGTGGATGATGAGGAAGATTTATTAGACTTGCTGGCGCAACGTATACGAAGAAAAGGAAACACCGTAGAACTAGCAGCTTCGGCAGAAGAAGCGCTGGCGCTGTTGCATGCTTTCTCTTTTGATGTAGGTATATATGATATAAAATTGCCCGGTATGGATGGGATCGAACTGCTCAGGCAGTCAAAAGAAAAGTATCCTAGTATGGAAGTGATTATGTTAACTGGGCACGGTACGATAGAAACGGCTATCGAATCGATGAAGATGGGAGCATATGATTATGTGAGCAAACCATATGCGCTATCTGAACTGGAAGCGGTGCTGGATAAAGCGTTTGAGAAGAAGCAGCTGAATGAAACAAACCATGGATTACAGCGTGTACTGCTTTCTAAAGAGAAGGACTTCTCCATTATTGGTGACAGTCCGTGCATGCAACGGTTAACGGAATTGATTCAGAAGCTGGCAAGCAGTGAAATACCGGTTCTCATCGAAGGAGAAAGCGGTACAGGAAAAGAGTTGGTAGCACGCGCACTTCATTTTTGGGGAGAGCGCTCGGAACAACCATTCATTACAGTAAATTCTGGGGCTTTGCCGGAAAGCTTGCTCGAATCGGAATTATTCGGTCATGTCAAAGGGGCATTCACAGGAGCTGTATCCGATAAAAAAGGAATTGTGGAATTGGCTGATCAGGGAACATTATTTCTCGATGAAATTGGAGAAATGCCGCAAAGCGTACAGGTTAAATTGCTTCGCTTTCTGGAAAGCGAAGAGTTTCGCAGGGTAGGTGATTCGTCGCTGCGATGGGTACACGTACGGATTGTCGCAGCAACGAACCGTACGCTGGAGGATGAGGTAGCACGCGGGCGTTTCCGTGAGGATTTATTCTATCGATTGAATGCTATGCGTGTATCCGTTCCTCCTTTAAGGGAAAGGAAGGAAGACATTCCTTTATTGGTACAGCATCTTCTTGCACAAAGCAGAGGAAGAGAACAGATAAGTGTAGATGAAAAGGCACTGCATGCGCTTATGCGCTATACATTTCCCGGGAACATAAGAGAGCTTGCCTATATGCTGGAAAGGGGAGTAATTTTAGCGAGGGGAAATGTCATCAAAACAGAAGACTTGTTAATTCCTGACGTAGATAGTAGTAAAGAGGAAGAAAGTATAGAAGAATGGCTTTCTCTTTCCCAGATAGAAAGACAACATATAGGACGTGTAATGGAATTTTGTCATGGTAATAAAACACATGCAGCGCGTATTCTTGGTATTAGCGTCCGTAATCTATATCGAAAATTGGCAGAGTATCACATATAAGCTATATATATACATCTGATTTGATAAATCGACAAATGTTTATGGTGGGAGGTAAGAAAAGAAGGAAGGACGGTGGGCGGGAGCGGTCGGAAAAAGACACGTTTGCCTTTCTTCTGCTGGAGCGCAGGGCGCATCCAACCTCTTCTTTTTTCCGAATCTCCTATTTCCAACCACACTCCACTGTCAAAATATCAAGTGTAATTTATATAGTAACCATGACATTTTGTCCTGGTACTGTGACAAAATGACATAGTTATATTAAGCAGAAGGCACGCTATCGTCCGTGTTCTCTGCTTTTTTCTTTTGGCATGTATTTTGCTTATTGAAAAGAGTGAAGGAAAGAAACTACCGAATAAGGAGAGTGGAAGCAATGAACAGAGAGAAAGAGAAAAAGAAAAGAAAATATGGAGTATTTCCTATGTTGGTAGCCGCTTCTTTAGTATTTGCCGGCTGCGGTACAGCTACAACCAGCCAGAGTGAACCAGCCAAAAATGCTACCGAGCAAACACCGGCAACTAAGGAGATTGCATTTAATCCACCGAAGCTTGAAGATGCGCCCAAGGGGGAATTGGGAGAGGCTATTCAGCTTGGATATAAAATGGTAACAGATACGAAGGCAACTGTACCACAAAATGTAGGTAATAATTTATCCTGCATTAGCTGTCATGCGGATGGAGGAACGAACAAAATAGCTTCTCCATTGGTCGGAGTAACCGCAGTGCATCCACAATATCGTGATCGTGAAGGCAAGGTCATTACAATGGAAGATCGTATTAACGAATGTTTCAAACGAAGCATGAACGGAAAGCCACTGGAAGCGGGAAGTAAGGAAATGACTGCCATGATCGCGTACCTTACGTATATTTCAGAAGGAATCCCAACTGGCGCGGATATACCATGGCGTGGCAAAAGTAAAGTTTCGCTTGAAGGAATTACGCCCGATAAAGCGAACGGCGAGAAACTATATAAGCAGTCTTGCCTGGCCTGTCACGGAACTGATGGTTCCGGAACAGGTCCTGCGTCAGGTCCTGCGGTCTGGGGTGAGCATTCATTCAATGACGGTGCAGGATTGGCAAGGATTTCGCAAATGACAGGGTATATTCAAAAAAATATGCCCAAGGCGGAAATGGGAGGCGTAAAGCCTGGAGAATTAAGCAAGCAACAGGCCGCCGATTTAGCTGCCTACTTGTTAGCACAGGAGCGTCCAGAGTTTACTGGTAAGAAGAATGACTGGCCGAAAGGAAACAAACCTAAAGATGTTAAGTACTAAGTAGAGAACAAAATGCCGCCCTTATATGAGGCGGCATTTTATTTTACCATATTTTCTCCGCAGCACATATTGTGGAAGTATACGTGTACATAAGGAGAAGTTACATTATGGTAATGCTAGTATAGCATATTTTTTACTGAAGGAAAATATTTTTACTTGGGTAAAAAATGATTCGCTTCTTGGTACCTTTTTTCTACCTCGTTCCAATTTACAACATTCCACCATGCAGTAACGAACTCAGGCCGCCTGTTTTGATATTTTAAATAATAAGCGTGTTCCCATACGTCGATAATCATGAGTGGTATTTTTTCTTCGGTAAGTGGAGTGTCTTGGTTTGCGGTACTTATTACCTCTAGCTTACCGTTGTGTAAAACAAGCCAACCATATCCGCTGCCAAAACGGCTAATAGCGGCTGTAGATAGCATTTCCTTCATATTTTCAAAGCTTCCGAAACAGGTTTGAATCGCTTCGGCAAGCATACCTGAAGGTTTTCCTCCTCCATTTGGGCTCATGACTGACCAGAAAAGAGAGTGGTTGTAATGACCGCCCCCATTGTTTTGTACTGCGGTCCGAATGGAATCGGGAATATTATGCAGATTGCTTAATAACCATTCAATGGGTTTATCAGCTAATGCATCATAGCCTTCAAGAGCGGTGTTTAGATTATTGATGTATGTGGCATGGTGCTTGCTGTGATGAATTTCCAACGTCCTGGCATCGATATAAGGTTCAAGCTCGTCGTATGCGTAAGATAAGGTTGGTAACGTAAACATTGTAGCGTGTAGTCCTCCTTTTATTGCAAAGTGTATTTCGATTACTACTATACATCAAAAGTTTCCTTTAGTAAAATTTTTTTACTTAGGTAAAAATACATTTGTTTTATTATCGTTGCAACGGATGAAATAATTGCTATTGTAACGATTGACAAATACTAAGAATACAATATAATCAATATATGAATACATGCTCATGTTTTCAAAATTATTGTTAACTAAAGCTTGCATAGCGTATATGTTGTGTAATTCTACACACGGATAAACGAATAAAGTAAGGAGGGGAATGAGCGATGGCGATAAGAAAAGAATTATTGTTAGAGGGGCTGGATTGTGCGAACTGCGCTAATAAAATACAGGGGAAAGTCCAAGAGCTGAAGGGGGTTGAAACAGCAAGCGTGGACTTTGTATCAAGGCGATTGATGATACAAGTAAAGGATGGGACAGATGCACAGCATGTAGTAAAGCAGGCGAAAGCAACGATACATAAATTAGAACCGCATATACGAGCTACAGAAGAAAATAAGCACTCCCATAACAAACATGCACATGAGCATAATGCGAACAATACGAGAAAAACGTTGATTCGGCTGGGGCTTGGAGCAGCTATTGCGCTCGTAGCAGGACTGGCAAAGCTGCCTCTTCCGCTTGAACTTTCTCTGTTTTTGCTAAGTTATGTGATTGTCGGCGGAGATGTAGTGTTTCGCGCACTCAGAAATATCACAAGAGGGCAAGTGTTTGACGAGAATTTTTTGATGACTATTGCGACAGTCGGCGCGTTTTGTATCAAGCAATTTCCGGAAGCGGTCGGTGTAATGCTTTTCTATCAGGTGGGGGAGTATCTACAAGGAATTGCAGTTAATCGTTCCCGCAAATCCATTAGTGCTCTCATGGATATCCGGCCGGATTATGCGAATGTTAAAATTGGAAATGAAATCAAAACCGTCTCCCCGGAAGAAGTGCGAGTCGGCGATAGTATACTTGTGAAACCAGGTGAAAAAATCCCGTTAGACGGAGAAGTTATTGAAGGAAATTCAATGCTTGATACGTCTGCGTTAACCGGTGAATCCGTGCCAAAGCAAGCGGGACCTGGAAGCGAAGTATTAAGCGGGTGCATTAACAAAAACGGTGTATTGACCATAAAGGTTACAAAAGCATATAGTGAGTCCACCGTGTCAAAAATTTTGGATCTTGTACAGAATGCCAGTAGCCGAAAAGCATCGACAGAAAACTTTATTACAAAATTTGCCCGCTATTACACACCTGTTGTCGTGCTGGGTGCCTTGTTGCTGGCAATTGTGCCCCCCTTGCTGATTTCTGGTGAATCTTTTGCTGATTGGATATATCGCGCTTTGGTATTCCTTGTTATATCATGTCCATGCGCTCTTGTTATTTCTATCCCATTAGGATTTTTCGGAGGAATTGGCGCGGCATCCAAAAAGGGGATCTTGGTCAAAGGAAGTAACTATCTCGAGGCACTTAACGATGTAAAATATGTGGTTTTTGATAAAACCGGTACGATAACAAAAGGCGTATTTCATGTAACGGATATTCAGACTCGGGGCGAACGAACAAAAGAAGAGCTTTTGGAGTACGCTGCTGTTGCGGAATCATACTCTAACCATCCTATTGCACAATCCATTCTGCAAGCGTATGGAAGAGACATACACAAAGATAATGTGGAAGAGTATGAAGAGATTTCTGGTCATGGTATTAAAGTAAAAATTCAGGGTAGAACGGTGCTTGCAGGAAATGCAAAACTGATGGAGAAGTCGCATGTAGAGTTTTTTGTTCCGGATACATTCGGTACGGTGGTGCATATTGCAATAGATGGAACATACGAAGGGTACATCGTCATCTCTGATGAACCGAAAGAAGATGCGAAGCATGCCATCCAGCAATTAAAAAAACTAGGCATCAAAAAAACGATTATGCTAACAGGCGACGTGCAACGTGTAGCAGAAAAGGTCGGAAGACAATTGGAATTCGATGAAGTATATGCTGAACTGCTTCCGCAAGATAAGGTCGAGAAGCTAGAAGGGTTAGATGCACGAAAAGGTACAAAGGAAAAGTTGATATTCGTTGGTGATGGCATTAATGATACGCCTGTTCTGGCAAGGGCTGATGTGGGTGTTGCGATGGGAGGAGTGGGTTCCGATGCGGCAATTGAAGCAGCAGACATTGTCATTATGACAGATGAGCCTTCAAAAATAGCCACCGCTATTACCATCGCCAAACATACCCGGAAAATCGTCTGGCAAAATATCATATTTGCATTAGCGGTCAAAGGATTTTTCTTGCTGCTCGGTGCGCTTGGCATTGCAACGATGTGGGAGGCTGTATTCTCAGATGTTGGTGTAACTATATTAGCTGTGTTGAATTCCATGAGAGTGACAAAGGTGAACGATATAAAGTAAAAACTCGCGGGCATGCCTCGCGAGTTTTTTTAGGATTTTATTGGGTGGTGTAACAATAAGTTTGAACCTTATCTTGTCTACTGTTTTTTAGAGGGAAGTTGGTTCAGGCTTTTAAATTCATATCCCTGTTTGCGCGCGTCGTCAATGATTTTCCCCATTGCGTCAGCATTGTCTTTGGAAACCGAGTGAAGCAGAATCACTGCGCCCGGGTGAAGCTGTCGCATGAAATTATCGTATGCATATTTCCAGCCTCTTTGCGCCTTTGTATCCCAATCTTTGTAAGCAAGGGACCAAAAGACACTTGTATATCCAAGTTGCCTGCTTATTGCCAGCGTTCGCTCGCTAAAAATTCCTCTGGGCGGTCGCAGGAAGGGCGCTTCCTTTTGTCCGGTAACTTGAGCGATTCCTTCCTTCACTTTTTCCAACTCTTCTTTAATCCTATCGTTAGAAATTTGGCTCATGTCCGGGTGGCTCCAGGAATGGTTTCCAATTAGATGACCTTCCTTTACCATTCGTTTTAAGAGGTCGGGCTGGTCTTTAATATAGTGCCCAGTGACAAAGAAGGTGGCCGGTACCCTTTTTTCCTTTAGCGTATTAAGAATTTGAGCCGTATAGCCGTTCTCATAACCATTGTCAAATGTGAGATACAATTCTTTCTTTGTTGTATCACCAAGGAAGATAGCTCCATGCTTTTCTACAATATCCTTGAAGCCTTCTTCGTCAATGGAAGGGAGTTGGCCATTTTTGCTCTTTTTAAAGCCGAAGTGGTAAGGAGTATCCCGATAACCCTCTGCTGCGTACAGCGGCAATGAAACAACAAGCAAAACTAGAGCAATGAAGAAAAGTACACGTTTCATTCACATATTCACTCCCAAATATATGTAGCTTTTTGTTTAAAGCCGTTGGAGATAGGTTTCCAACAAGAACGAGAAGTTATGTGCCTTGCCACAAAATGAAAAGCAGACGGCAAAACCTGCCATCTGCTCCTATGTTTGATTTTTTACATGTCTCTATATTTTAACTTATTGACGATCGAGTCGGCTACTTCTTCCGGAGTTTGATCGTCAGTACGGATTTTAAGATGGTGTTTGGAATACGCGAGTTGTCTCTTTTCGAACAATTCATGGATCTCATCGAGCGTTCGATTGTGTAATACCGGCCGGTTATCGACGAGTATATCCATCCGTTCTTTCCAGGAATCCCATGATAAATCAAGAAAAAGCACAAAAGAGCTGGTTAGGCATGTTTCTCTGATTTCCTCTTGCTGAAAAGCCCCGCCTCCTAGAGAAACGATTTTATCATGCTGATTTTTGCAAATATCGATAACGGTTTCTTTTTCTATTTTGCGAAAATGCTGTTCGCCTAACTCTTTAAACATTTGCGGAATGGGCATATTGTATTTTTCTTCAATATACTGATCGATATCTATAAAGTCCCTGTTTAGCTTATTAGCGATGAGTTGGCCTACGGTTGTTTTTCCTACTCCCATGAAGCCAATTAATACGATATTTTTCTCTTTAACAGGAATGTCTGTTTCCTTGTTCATGTATGTTCTGCTCCTATTCGTTGATTAGCTGGTGATTGCTTTATTTTTCGTCTATTGCCCTTTGCAGGATAGCAAGCACTGTCTTCATGTCTTCAATAGGGACCTGCCCAGGAGCTGAACTGTTTTCTCCGACAGCAAAAGTAACCGCAGATCCGAAAGCGCCTCCGAACATACGGGTCAAGGAGCCGTACGCCCCCATCGACATTGTTATTACCGGTATTTTCAGTTTTTGTTTGGCGTCAAGCGTAACGCGCAGCAGGGTAAGGACATCTTCGAGATGATTTGGCATAACGGCGATTTTTGCGATATCCGCTTGCATGCGCTCTGCTTCTATAAGTTTTTTGTTCAATGTACCGACTTCTGGCGTACAATCGAAGTTATGATATGACATAATCATTTTAATGCCATGTTCCTTTGAAACGTTTCGTAAATGATTGATATCTTCCTTCGTATTGATTAATTCGTAATCAATAATGTCTGCGTTTCTGCTTTCGCAAATAGCCGAATACAGGCTTACCACTTCAGACTCCGATAAAGAAATCGGCTCTCCTCCTTCTTTGAAAGAACGTCGTGTGAAAATAAGTGGTGTATCTCCTGCCATCTGCTTGATGCTTTTGGCCAGATCGATAACGGCATACGTATCAGAGATCCCTTCAAAGAAATCGACGCGCCACTCCAGCAAATCAGGCTGTTTGGCGAGGATTTTCTCTGTTTCAGATAGAATGACTTCCTGTGTTTTTCCAACTAACGGTGTGCATATGAGTGGTCGTTTACCGTCACCTAATCGCTTGTCAGTCAGTTCAATTTGTTTTATCGTTTCGATGATAATCAATCCTCTTTCGTTAATGAAAATAATTGAACTCATTCTACATGCCGTTTTATAAACTTGCAATCCTATTTGTAAAAAATATAAGGAGCACTCCTTTATTCGGATATCGTATCCGGCTTTTTATCTTTGCTGGCTGTATAGAATAGGCGAGATACCGCAATACCAATGCCGCCAAGAACAATGAACAAGATGGCCCGGAAGAGAAGAGATACGTTTGGCAAATCAATAAAAATAACCTTTAATAAGGTAACGAAGATCAAAATGACGCCAAACAAACGCAAACGTGCTTCTTTCCTAATCATACCGTATACGACAGCGCTGACTGCGTACAGCACCCAAACGAACGACACAGCCAAATGTTTCATATCAAATGAAAGATTCTCAGCCAGGACATTCGTTTCCCGGGTCAAGAAGAGTAGCATGAGCGCGGTATGCGCCGTATACAATACCGTAAATATGTTTGGATTTGATGGAGTTACATGCGCTTCTGCAAGCTTTATATTGATATAAAACGTAATAACAAGTCCGATCCATAATACCGTTTCGATTGAGATAACTTGTTCGATGGAATAGTCTAGTATCGGTAAGGAGCCGAACAAGTAGAGAACGATAGCACTTCCGGCAAGCAGACGGGAACGCAGACGTATACCGGCGTAGAAAGCAGCGGTTGCTTCGATTAAAACTGCCAGATAAATGAGTGGTTGGTTATCGATCGTACGCGTAAAATAAAATGCTAACGAGAAGGAAGCGAGCGCAAGAAAAGCACCTGCTGTTTTTGCATTTCGTTTCCAGAAATAGATGGCGAGAAAGCTGTGCAGCAAAAAACCAGCCAGCGAGAGCAATTGAACCGACATTTCCTCATATCCAATATTTATCCAAAGCAATGTTAGTAAGAAGCATGCGAATAAAACGCCGGTTTGCGAATGTGCATACCAGTGACGGGTAAGAAGGCAGATCAGCAGAATAGCATACTGTGCAACGGAACCTGCAGCCAATAGGTCTATGTCTCCCTGTGTACCAATTGCATAAGCAACAAAGGCTGCCTGTAACAGAATGGATGAGGAGAAGTACAGCGTAATGTATTGCTTATGTATGGCGAAATATAGAAATCCTCCGTACAGAATCACCTCATAGCTGACAAATAGCCAGGTATTCGGCTCCTGGCTTTCCACAAGGAATGGAACAAGACATCCTGCAAGCGAGGCGAGAATGGCGAGCGCTTCCGAGCGGTAGCGGTGAGCCAGATACATTCCGCCTGCAATCCAGACCACATTAAGCAAGAAAGCGGGCGAAGCCGAGATAAAATCGTATAGTGCATGCATCGCGAATGTTGTCAGCATCGCCAGACAGACAGACCCACCGAGCAGTACCTGACCGAGTGCGCTTCGTTGTTGTTTTATTTGTCTATCTCCAAGCCAGAGAAAGGCACCTGAAGCGAGAAAGCCGAGCAGCACACGAACGGGTTCTGTAATGAGTCCTTTATCGACAGAAACTTTGAATGCCCAAATAACACCTAGCAGAAGCACGACAATAAAGATGCGCGGAAGCCAGATACGCCCGATAAGGTGCTCCCAATCCGTTTCTTCAGGCTCAGGGGCAAGGCTTTCCCATGAAAGGGATGACTTGGGCTGCGCCTCTGGAGAAGAAACTGGAGGTGGAGGAGCCATATTCTTTATCGGTTGATGGATAGCTTCTTTCTCATGAAGCATTCCTTTTAAACGGGTCACTTCTTGTTCCAATGAAGCGATCCGTTTTTCAAGTTCAAGAAAGTTCTGGTCTTTTTCCAAACAACTTCCCTCCTTTCCTTGTTGTTCCAATTATTACACAAAAAAGTGAAGAGGAGTAGCTTATTGCATCCAATTCATCATGGTCGGCAGAACAAAAGAGATAAGAATCGCTGTCAAACCCATTGCGATTCCGGCGATAGCACCAGCCAGTTCATCAGAAGATGCTGCGTGTGCAGCTCCTTGTCCGTGCGAGATCGTTCCCATAGCGAGTCCGTATGCAAAAGGGCTACGAATGCCTGCTCTGTTCATTAACCAGGGCCCTAACATCGTTCCGATCGTACCAGTCAGTACGACGAACGCCGCGCTGAGTGCAGGTACACCGCCGATAATACGTGTGATTTCCAGTGCAATGGGGATAGTAACGGACTTCACACTCATGGAAGCGACGATCTCGTCAGACAACTGGAAAGCCTGCGCGATGAGCACACCGGAAATTGTGGCAGATAGCGCACCGGCTGTCAGGCCGACAAAAGCTGGAAAGCTGTATTTCATAATCAACTGCCGATTTTTATATAACGGGACCGCTAATGCCACGGTTGCCGGACCGAGCAGAAAGGTCATAATATCTTTGGCAGGACCGTATTGTTCAAATGTAATGCCGCTTAGCAGGAGAACGATAATAATTAAGGCCATGCTGAAAAAGACAGGTGTCGTGAACGGAGAAGGATACTTGCGTGCGGCTATTCGGCTCAAAAGATAGGCTCCAACCGTAAGAGTGATACTACATAGCGTTATGAATGCGTTCATCGTGTTTCTCCTTTTTCCTCTTTTCGAGCGTCTGGGACGCATAACCAGTTACTAGAAATCCGACAATGGTACTAACCACAACCGTTCCTATAATTGCCGGGCCGTTTTTTAGGAATAGAGGGCCAAATTCCATCAATCCTACGGCAACGGGTATGAAGAAGAATGCCAGATGCCTGATGAGGAAGGAAGAAGCCCGCTCGATCCACTCCAGGCGAATGATGCCTGTAGCAAGGAGGATGAACAACAGAAGCATACCCATCATATTGCCGGGAACGGGAAGGTGTAGCCATCCGACCAGTATATACCCCAACTCATTGAGCACCCATAGTCCTGCAAGCTGAAGCACGATAAGAAATAGTGTTCTCATTACTTTTAGCCCCCGTTTATACTATTTATGATAAATTTCTTTCTTATTGTACGAGAGTACATATGAAATAGCTACACAATGAAACGTGGGTATTTTTGTGCAACCTGCATAATGACAGCATTCCTCGTTCCTCTATAGAATGGATGCAAACAGGTTCTCTCTTTTTAATGAAGGGAAAGAAGAGGAACGCAAAGGAGGGAAACGGGTGAAAGCACAATCGACAGCAGAGGTTCATGCCAGGCGTACAATTCCTTATTGGGTTAAAATTGTGGCTCTTTTTTTCGTAAGCTGGATATTTATTTATGGCAACCGGGCTATTCTCACACCGGTAATCGGAGAGGTAAAAGCCGAGTTTGGCATGACTAATGCCCAAATTGGATTAATGAACAGTCTGTTCTTTTTAGCATATACGGTTGTTCAGATTCCGGCAGGCATTGTCGGGGACACCTTTTCAAAAAAGTGGGTGCTTATCCCAGGCTTTTTTTTGTCGGGCGTCTGCCTTGCCATAACGGGTGCTGCTGAAAGCTTGTGGATAGTGACCTATGCCTGGGCACTTTCGGGCGTAGGACAAGGAACATATTATGGACCACAGTTCGCGTTATCTTCACAGGCTATCCCAGAAAAATATCGTACGCTTGGTAGTGCGATTATTAATAGTGGCAGTGCGTTCGGACTTTCGCTCGGGTTTATGGTTTCGAGCTATTTTACGCTTTCACAAGGATACAGCTGGCGAATTTCCTTCTATCTTTTCGCCGCTCTAACTATTATGGTAAGTCTTATCATGTGGATGATCATAAAGGAAGAGCCAAACATACGTAGAGAAAAAGAAAAGAACATGCAAAAAGCCCCATCGTTTACTATTCTCTCGATGAAAGTATTGTTTACGAACCGCAATCTTCTTGTTAGCTATGCTATATCATTTTGTTCCTTGTACGGGTTTTCTGTCATGGTTACGTGGTTACCGTATTACTTGCAGACAGAACGAGGGTTTGGCGGCAGCGAAGCCGGGGTGGTATCTTCTTTGCTTGCCTGGGCCTCATTGCCGGGTGCTCTGGCTTTCAGCTGGCTTTGTGATCGTTTAGGGAAGCGTAAGTTGTTGATGGCCATACTTATTCCGTGTGCAGCACTTTCTACCTTGGTCCTTGCTTATTCCCACGATTCCGTCTTCATTATCAGTGCACTTATTTGCTACGGGCTCACAGGGAAACTAGCGCTTGATCCCGTTCTTATCGCATTTGTCGCGGATAATGCACCAAAAGAATTGTACGGAACTGCATTTGGCGTTTATAATTTTGTTGCGATGAGTTCAACGATTTTTGCTCCATATCTTACAGGTTATTTAGCTGATCGCATAGGCAGCATGGAAATCGGATTCTACTTCTCTGCAGGGTTGCTTGTGATTAGTGTTTTCGCTTTGGCTTTTGCCAGGGAAAAAGGTAGAACGTAGGATGGTGAGGCAAATGGATATGGCGGATGTGTTGAGACTTCCGCTTCTTGCGAATGCATCTGTAGTTGCAGGACGTGTGGGTCTGACACGGGCAGTGGAAAATGTAAATATGATGGATGCACCTGATATTATTGGTTTTTTAAAACCAAATACGTTGTTATTGACGACTGCGTACGCTATGAAGGAGGCACCGCATGAAATCAGCAAACTTGTTACTCACATGGCCGAAAAAGGATGCGCTGGTCTGGGTATCAAGACAAAACGGTTTCTCGATGAAATCCCAACGTCGGCACTCGAGGCGGGTGAGCGTCTGACTTTTCCTATTATCGAAATTCCACTTGATGTAGAACTTGGAGATGTCTCGGCGCAGATTATTAGTCGTATCTTGAATGCCCAGACAGAAGAGTTGAGTTATGCGTTAGATATGAATAAACGATTCAGTCGTCTTGTCATGGGTGGACACGGCATTTCTGATGTCACGGCTGCGCTGTCTTCTGTTATATGCAAACCGGTACTCCTATATGATCATCGGGCCCGTCTGCTGGCTGAGGCATATCCGGATGGAGGTCATAGCCGCTTCTCGGCAGATCTTAAGGAACGGCTACAGGTCGTTATAGAAAAGAAAGCGAAACGCACAGACTTTCCCACCTGGTTCTCCTTGTGTGTGTCCCCTGAGAAAGCAGGGGAAGAGATAGCCTTATTTTCATTTGATGCAGGTCAGCAGCGCCGTGCATTTATCGCTGTTCCAGGGGCGGTAGGGGCAGACGAGATACTTTCCTTGCAGGCCATCAAACAGGCGGCGAACGTATTCGGCTTCGACTTTATGAAGCAATATGCATTAGAGGAGCATATGCGCCGTGCAAAAAATGAATTTTTAAGCGATGTACTGGATGCGGTAACTCGTTCGGAAGAAGAAATCGCCAGCCGTGGCAAGCGCTACGGGCTTCATAAGGATCAGGCCTATCAGTGCGTTGTGGCTAAAGTGGATGATAGCTCAAAGCTATACAGCAAAACATTCATCCATAAAGAGGAGCAAATACGTGGATTTAAAGACCGGTTATATGAAAAGATAGAAGAAGTGCTAGCACACCGAGAAGAAGGAGCTGTTTTGTTTACAAAAAGCGAATACTTCGTTATCTTATTTCCTCTGATGGAGCGGAACAAGAAGGATAAGCGTGAACTGATACATATTCTGATGACCATTCAAGAGGAAACGGAAAGAGATTTTCATATTAATCTTTCATTCGGTATTGGTAACGAGGCGGATCGATTGTTAGATATCGCATATAGCTTTCAAAAGGCACTAGAAGCATTGCAAATGGGCTATGCCTCCCGTAAAATCCGCTTTATCGAGTCGTACCGGATGAAAGAGCTAGTAGATGTTCTTCGATTGATTCCTGATGAGGCGCTAGAGAATTTTTATCGTGGCACATTGAAAGAGCTGGCGGACCCGGATGAAACAGAGAAGGTAGAGTTGGCCCGTACGCTGGCGATATATTTAGATAACCATTGTCAGGTTGGTGAGACGGCTAAGCAACTCTTTCTACACCGGAATACGGTGGCATACCGTCTGAACAAGTGTGAAGAGGTTCTTGGATACAGTGTAAAAAGCCCGAATGACACACTACGTCTCCGTGTTGCCTTTCTTATCGGCTCTATGCTAAAGCTGAATCAGCAGATGGAAAGTTGACACAAAGCCAGTTATCGCGTAAAACAGTATTGTCGGCTGCAAAAGAAGCCTTACTATATGGCAGAGGTGAAGAGAGTGACGGAAGGGGTTTTTTTGCGAATTGACAAAGGCGAGCCCCATAGGGAGAAAGAACTTGTTCCGCTACAGGAAGGGGAGTTACTGTTAGGGCGTATCGGCAGAGAAAATGCACCGGATGTTACATTCACAAGCCCGTATATTTCCCGCAGGCATGCCGCGATTCGCTTTGAGAACGGTCAGTTTACCATTACGGACCTGGCAAGCAAACATGGAGTGCAGGTAAATGGCTACGAAATTGAACAAAACCGACCGTACATACTGAAAAACAGTGATAAAGTTAATCTGGCTAAAGGTGTCGTTCTCCTTACTTTCGTTAACAATAACGAAATTGAACTGGAGCCAACTCTGGAATTTACAAATCCCTTATTGAAGATGCAAGCAGAGCCGCAAGGGCTGGTTGTTTATCCGGAAAGACGGGAAATCCTGATTGACGGGTGCCCGCTGCTTCTATCAGGCAAGCATACGGAATTGCTTATTATGCTGTATCTGAAGCGGAACCAGGCGGTCAGCTATGATGAGATTAAGGTAAAGATATGGCCCGAGAGAATAACGGATGATAGCCAGGAAGCTCCCGATGTCGGAAAAGATGAGATTAACGCCCTGATTTATCGCTTGCGTAAAAAGCTAGGCAGGCATGGAGAGCGCATCATAACCGTGCCCCGTTACGGCTATATGCTGGATTTGGAGTAGGATAACAAAACATCATAACGAAAAGCAGGGAAAAGAACATTCGTTCAATGGTAGCACCTTGCTTTTCCTTCTTTGTTTTCCGAATATTCAAACACTTATCATGGAAAAATCATCTCCTCGCTATGTTTTCTTTTGCTCAATCGAAGTACACTTATTACAAGGACATACAAAGCGAGGGATAAGATATGAACTATCATGTTGAAGGGACGTTTTCCTGGGACGCCAACGGTTTTCCCGCGATTCGATTAGAAAACGGGACAATGCCGCTCGCCGACGGGAAGGAAATTAGGGTAAGTAACGGGGAAGATTGGATAAGCGGTATTCATATATACGGCGATCTTCTTCGCGGCGGCAGAACAGAAATGCTGCAGCCAGGAGCTAGAATCAGGATTCTCAATAAATAAATCATTACATATATGTGAAAAAATCAGCCACCTTTACAACAGCCATTTAGTTTAGAAGGTGGCTTTTTGCCATTTCACTCAGTATAGAAGAAGTAACAGGGCTAAAGGCAGTTTTTAAAGAAGTAAATCATATAATTGATAATTCAATGGCAAATGAGTTAACGAAGTGAAGAGGAATAAAACGGCTATAGCCTTTTTAATTTCCATTCCCTCCCTGATTTTACTTATAATATTTTACCATATATGTAATTTAATTGTAGAAAACTGAATCCGTAATGATAATATCTTGACTTCTCTTCAGGCAGGAGGGAAACTGGTTCAGATGTTGTCAAAGCGTAGGATTAAATTTTTTACATTGCGCATTCAGATACTATACGAGAAGAGATATGTAATCTGAACTTGTATTTTGAATAACTATAGGAGAAATTATTCTAAAATTTGATGTGTTTGTACATGTTACAAAGCGCGAGTATAGCAGCTTTATAGAGTACAGTCTGCCCTTCTGCCAAAACCGGTGGAAGGGCTTTATTTTTGCCCATAGATGTTCCGGAAATCTTCAGTTCGATTATGTATTTATCTTGTATGGAAATAAATGTAGGAATAATCCATATGTTGAATCGCTATAAAACAAACTAAAAACAACAAAAAACAATTTAAAAACAAAAATTAATGTGTGATTAATATAAGATTAATATTCTGTGTTTATAGTTAAAGACGTCAGATACGTTTCATATTTTGATGAAAAAGCGAGGGAGAAGTAAATGAAAAGAGGGAGCAGTATTGTTATCGCAATATGCATGCTAATGACGCTGTTTTTAACGGCATGCGGCCAGGACAAAGCGGCCAGCAGCGGAAAAGCGACAGGCGACAGTAGCAAACCGTCGGAGCTAACGGTATATACGGCGTTAGAAGATGACCAGATTCCTACATATCTCGAATCGTTTGAAAAGCAGTATCCGAGTGTCAAGCTGAATATTGTACGTGATTCTACAGGTGTCATTACGGCGAAGCTGCTGGCGGAGAAGGACAATCCGAAAGCAGATGTAGTCTGGGGCGTAGCCGCAACAAGTCTACTGGTGCTTGAACAGAAAGGAATGCTGGAAAGCTATGCACCAAAGAATGTGGAACGAGTACTACCGGAGTTTAAGGATACGAAAAATCCTCCGAACTGGGTCGGTATCGACGCCTGGGAAACGGCATTCATCGTAAATAAAAAAGAGCTAGAAAAGCATAATTTACCAATTCCACAGTCTTATGAAGATTTGATGAAACCGGAATACAAAGGCATGATCGTGATGCCCAACCCGTCTTCATCTGGTACAGGCTATCTGACAGTCTCTGCGTTCCATCAATTGTTCGGTGAACAAAAAGCGTGGGAGAATCTAGACAAGCTACACCAGAATATAGGCGTATATACACATTCCGGTTCCAAGCCGGCTAAAATGGCAGCTCAGGGCGAATATCCGATCGGAATCTCGTTTGGCTATCGCGGCATTAAAGAACAGAAGAAGGGAGCACCGGTCGAAGTCGTGTTTCCGAAGGAAGGCTCCGGATGGGATGTGGAGGCAAATGCGCTAATTAAGAAAAAGGATATCAAACCGGAGGCGAAGCAGTTCCTCGATTGGGCCATCGGCGATGAAGCGATGAAGAAGTACAGCGAAAACTTCGCGATTGTGAGCGTAAAACAGGAAGGTCAGAGCATTCCAGAAGGCTATACGAAAGATCCGCTTCAACAACTTATTAAGAACGATTTAAACAAGGCAGCGGAAAAACGTGACGACATTTTACAAGAATGGGATAAACGATATAACGCCAAGAGCGAACCGAAGCAATAATTTTGTAGGAAAGGGAGTGTTGAACGGTGAGCGAAGCTTATCTCTCCGTACGCAGTGTATCAAAACAGTTCGGCGAATGCACTGTATTGAACGATATTAGTTTCGATATTAAAAAACAGGAATTCGTATGCTTGCTTGGCCCAAGCGGATGCGGGAAAACAACGCTCCTGCGTATTCTGGCCGGATTGGAGCAGCCGAATCAGGGGCGCATTATGATAGATGGCAGGGACATTACGTCTCTTCCCCCGGCACAACGCAATTTCGGCATGGTGTTCCAATCATATGCGTTGTTTCCAAATCTGACCGCATATCAGAATGTAGCGTACGGATTGAAAAGCCGCAGGCTGTCAAAACAAAACATTGATGAGAAGGTACGCGAGGTCCTCGCGATGGTAGACCTTGAGCATGCGGCGAACAAGTATCCAGCCCAACTGTCTGGTGGGCAACAGCAACGTATTGCACTTGCTCGTGCGCTTGCGCTGTCCCCTGATTTCCTGCTGCTTGACGAGCCGCTGTCAGCGCTCGATGCTAAGGTTCGGCTTAAGCTGCGCCGTGAGATCCGTACACTACAGGAGAAACTCGGAATTACCACCATTATGGTGACGCATGATCAAGAAGAAGCATTAACAATGGCGGACAAAATTGTCGTAATGAACAATGCGGAAGTTGTACAAATCGGTACACCGTATGACGTGTACGAGCGGCCCAATAGCCCCTTTGTAGCTGATTTTATTGGCACGATTAATTTCCTTCCTTCTTCTCGTCTGGCCCATTATACGACAGATCAGGAGGCGCTGTTTGCCGTGCGCCCGGAGCACATCCGAGTGACGGAACAGAAGAGCGAGACAGGCATGCAGGCGATCGTACGGGACATTGAATTCCGTGGTCCATTCTACAGGGTCATGCTGGAGATGATGGACGAGCAGAATAAAACATTAAGCCAGTATATGACACTGGATGTATCGGCACACGCATCAAAAACGATCCGGTTAGAGAAGAATAAGCGGCTGTCGCTGGAACTACCGATAGAAAGGCTGATTTCGTTTGAAGAAAGCATGGTTGCAAAATGAGCAGGGTAAGGTGAGCTTTTTACCTGCATCACCGGTGCGAAGAAAAGTAAGCCGCGACGAATGGATACAGCGCGTACTTCTTATCGTAATGCTAGCAGCGCTTGCGATAGGAGTGCTTCTCCCGCTTATCGATTTGTTTGGCAAAGCGCTTGTCGATGAGGCTGGTACATTCATAGGTTTTGCAAATTTCGTAAAGTATTTTTCTACGCCGGCCCTTGTCCAATCGCTAGGGAATACATTGTACATATCATCGGTGACGACGGTGGTATCTGTTACGCTCGCATTCCTGTACGCATATGCACTGCATCGAACCGCGATAAAGGGAAAAGCCTTCTTCAAATACATCGCCCTATTGCCGCTGTTCGCTCCTACGATGATGCACGGTATTGCGCTGACGTATTTGTTCGGTAATCAAGGCGTGGTGACGAATGGCTTTTTCGGTCTATTTCCAGCCGGTATTGACATTCATCTCTATGGGCCGGTAGGGATTATTCTAGCCGAGATTATTTATACATTCCCACAGGCTTTTCTTATCCTGAGCGTATCGTTGGCCGTAGCGGACTATACGCTGTATGAAGCAGCCGACACGCTTAGGGCGGGACGTATGCGCACATTTTTTACCGTAACACTACCTGGCATAAAATATGGTCTCATTAGTGCCCTGTTTGTAGTATTCACGCTAAGTTTCACCGATTTCGGCGCTCCGAAAATCGTGGGCGGGCAGTACAACGTACTGGCGACCGACATTTATAAGCAAGTGATCGGACAGCAGAATATGACGATGGGAGCGACTGTAGGTATGATTCTATTGGTGCCTGCATTGCTTGCCTTCATAGTAGATCGTCTGGCAGAACGGAAACAAGGGGCGTTTATTACAGCGAAGTCGAAGCCGTACCGCCTGGATAAGAAGCCTATACGCGACACTATCTACTCTGTCTACTGCCTTTTGATAGCGGCAGGAATTCTAGTCATGCTCGGTGCTGTAGTGTTGGCGGCATTGGTGAAAGTATGGCCATATGATTTGACGATTACGCTTGCCCACTTCGATTTTACTAATGTGGCAGGCGAAGGCTTTACACCATATTGGAACAGTTTGCTTGTTGCAGGTATTAGTGCAGTAATCGGAACAGTCGTGACGTTTATCAATGCATATTTAATCGAGAAAACGAGGGTGTTCCCGGCTGTGCGGCAAACGGGTTATTTTCTGTCCATCATGCCAATGGCTCTACCGGGATTGGTCATCGGGCTGGCTTATATTTTCTTCTTTAATAGTCCTGGCAACCCATTGAACTGGATGTATGGAACTGTATCCATTCTGGTGCTAGCTAACATCGTACATTTCTATTCCGTGGCGTTTATTACAGCAACCAGCGCTCTTAAAAAATTGGATAAAGAGTTCGAGCTTGTTTCTGAGTCAATGAGAGTGCCGTTCTATAAAACTTTTTTCCGGGTGACGGTACCGATGACGCTCCCCGCCATTCTTGAAATTACAGTGTACTATTTTGTGAATTCGATGGTTACGATTTCGGCGGTCATCTTTTTGTATGCTGCAGATCTAAAGCTGGCTGCGGTAGCAATCGTCAATATGGATGATGCGGGAGATATAGCGCCTGCAGCGGCAATGTCCGTGTTGATTCTAGTAACGAATATCTTGGTTCGTCTTGCATATGAACTGATTACGCGCGGTATCCGGAGACGGACGGATGCCTGGCAGAAGCGGTAATGAAAGGATGAAGAACATGGTACAGGCGGTTATTTTTGATTGGGCTGGTACGACGGTGGATTACGGGTGTTTTGCTCCGGTAGCTGCATTTGTTGCTGCATTTAAAAACAAAGGTATTACAATCACAGTGGAAGAGGCACGCATTCCCATGGGGCTGCCGAAGCGAGATCATATCGCCGAGATTTGCCGGATGGAGAGAGTAGCTGGTATCTGGCAAGAAAAATACGGAAGATCGCCGGATGAAGCAGATATAGACAGTATGTATGCCGATTTCGAAACGATGCTGCTGTCTACCCTAAAAGAATATGCAACACCGATACCGGGAGCGATTGAAGCCGTGGAACAACTACGTGCGCAAGAAATTAAAATCGGCTCTACAACAGGATATACATCCGAGATGATGGATATTATCGCACCGGAGGCCGAAAAACAAGGCTACGTACCGGACGTACTGGTGACGCCAGATATGGTAGCGGCAGGACGACCGTATCCGTGGATGTGTTATGTGAATGCGATGAGATTAGGTGTTTATCCGATGCACGATATTGTGAAAGTCGGTGATACGGTAAGCGATATGAGAGAAGCCGTCAATGCCGGCGTATGGGCGGTCGGCGTGATCAAAGGAAGCAACGAACTTGGTATGAACGAAGCCGAGATAGAAGCGTGTCCATCGGATGAGTTAGCGGAAAAAATGCAGATAGTCAGAAAACGCTTTGAGGCGGCTGGAGCCCACTATGTCATTGAATCCATTCACCAGCTTCCTGATGTTGTTGATGTAATCAGTGAGCGGTTAAAACGGAAAGAGTATCCGATATTTGGTACACAGGAGGGAATTGCAAGATGAAGACGGATGTATTACCGGATAACCCGTATGTATTGCTAACACCGGGTCCCTTATCTACGACAAAAACAGTCAAAGCGGCTATGCTGCGTGACTGGTGTACGTGGGATAACGAATACAATGAAATCGTGCAGGGGATCCGGAGTCGCCTAGTACAGCTTGCAGGCGAGAATACGGATGCGTATACAGCGGTGCTGATGCAGGGAAGCGGCACGTTCTGCGTAGAATCTGTCATCGGCTCTGCTCTTCCACAGGACGGGAAGCTTTTGGTGCTTACTAATGGAGCATATGGACAACGGATCGTACAAATGGCTTGCATGTTAGGTATCGAAACGATAGCGGTAGATTCAGGGGAGATAACGCCTGTGGACATAGAGCGTATGGAGGAATATCTTCGTCAGGACGCTTCCATTACCCACGTGGCGGTCGTACATACAGAGACAACAACCGGGATGCTGAATCCGATTGCAGATGTGGGCCGCGTTGCCAAGGCTTACGACAAACGATTTATCGTTGATGCGATGAGCAGTTTCGGAGGCATAGCGATAGATGTGCTGAAGTTGGGGGCCGATTTCTTGATTAGCAGCGCTAATAAATGCATACAGGGCGTGCCGGGCTTTGGATTTATTATTGCTCACCGGGACGCACTTGCAGAATGCCAGGGACGCGCACGTTCGCTTTCGCTTGATTTGTACGATCAATGGAAAACAATGGAGGAACAAAATGGAAAATGGCGCTTCACATCGCCGACACATGTGGTGCGGGCGTTTGACCAAGCTTTACGGGAGCTCGAAGAAGAGGGTGGAATAGAGCGACGCGAAGCCCGCTATCGCAGCAACCAGAGAACGCTTGTGGAAGGCATGGAGCAGATTGGATTTTGTACTCTTCTCGAAAAACAGTCTCAGTCGCCGATTATTACATCATTTTATTATCCAGACAGCCCGCTGTTTACGTTTGAAGAATTCTATGATCGACTGAAAGTGAAAGGATTTGTTATTTATCCGGGCAAGATTACAGTTGCTGATACGTTCCGGATTGGTAGCATCGGGGATGTATATCCAGAAGATATGGAGCGTTTGGTGGAAGCTGTAAAACAGAATCGCTTCTGGTAAAAGGGAAAAAATACGATATGATGGAGAGGATGACATACAATGAAAGTACTATGCCTTGGTGGAGCCGGAAGAATTTGTCGTGAAGCAGTACTCGATTTGGTGCAGTATTCTTCGTTTGAGAAAATTACTGTAGCGGATTTCAATGAGGAAGAAGGACGCAAGATAGTGGAATGGCTAAACGATCCGCGCGTTGATTTCCAAAAAGTCGATGTACGTGACCGGGAAGCAACGGTTGCACAGATGAAGGGTTATGATATCGTCATGGACGGTACGACGATTAAATTAAACGGCCTATCTACCGCTTGCATTGCAGAAGCGGGCTGCCATGGCATTAACTTAAATGGATTCGGTGAAGAAGAAGCGACGGATCAGACGTTTAGAGAAAACGGAAAAACATGTGTCCCAGGCTTTGGTATGACTCCGGGCGTTACGCAAATGATGGCGATGCACGCGGCAAGTCAGCTTGATAGTATTGAAAGCATACGTGTCAGCCATGGGGCGTTTCGACCGATAGCTTTCTCGAAATCGATTGCCGAGACGACCAGCTATGAGTATGATCCCGATCTGCCAGGCCGTGTCGTCTATGAGGACGGGGAATTTGTTCAGGTACCACCGTTTGCGAGGCCGCGAGAGATTCAATTGCCGGAGCCGTACGGAACGACTGTGCAATATATTATTCCTCATGCAGAGACGCGGACGCTTTCTAAAGCACTGGCGCATAAAGGGGTACAATTGATTGAAGTGCGTGGTACGTGGCCCAAGAAAAATATGCAGCTTGTGCGTGCACTGTATGATTGGGGTATTTTACGTAACGAAAGCATTCAAGTGGGCGGAACGGAAATTGGTATCATGGATTGCGTAAGCGAATATTTGTTCCATTCCAAAGAAGGAACAGAGACGGAGTTGTACGGTTACGCGCTTCATGTTGAAGTCATCGGAATGAAAGAGGGAAAGCGGCTACAGCATACACTGACACATACGCATCCGGCTTCCGATGGTTCAGTGCCCGGATGGGAAGGCTTGCGTGCCTATACGCGTAATGTAGGAATTCCGATGGCTGTTGCCACCGAAATAATCGCGCGCGGTGAGGTGAAGCATATCGGTGTTATTACGCCGGAAGAGGCGTTTAGCCCGGCTGTGATATTTGCAGAGCTTGAGAAACGGCAGATTTTCATTCATGAACAAATCGAAGAGTTGGCCGGGGAACCGACGATGACAGAAAGCACAGTTCGCGCCTGACGTCAGGTTTTCCGCCGTAAAATAGGAGGCTTTATACACGTGTCGCTTGTTGGAGAAGAAAGAAAGCAGTACATCCTACATCTGTTGCATGAAACGGGTAAAGTGAGAACAAATGAACTGGTTGAACAGCTTGAAGTGTCTTCCGAGACGATTCGCCGCTATTTAGAAGAGCTGGAAGGAGAACAAAAGCTGAAGCGGGTGTACGGGGGAGCCGTAAAAGTAAACTATGGTAAAGAAGAACCGTCTCCGTACGCCAGGGAGATTCTGAATGCGGAAGAAAAGAAGAGAATTGGCCGGGTGGCAGCCCGGCTTGTCGAGGACAACGATAGCATTATCATTGATGACGGTACGACCACCTTGCAGATGGTGCATTATCTTACTGGCAAGCAGGGCATTACAGTCCTTACAGCTTCTGTGCCGACGCTCTCTCTTCTTTTGCAATATGAGAATCAAGGCATGTTTTCAGGTGATATTTACTTCATTGGTGGTAAAGTAAATACGAAGCATTTTCGAACATCCGGCTCCCTGGCGGAACAGATGCTGGAGAACTTCTATGTTGATAAAGCGTTTATTGCTATCGATGGAATTTCTCCGCATCGTGGAGTGACAAGCTATGATGCCGAGCGGGCTGTTCTGGCCCGCAAATTTATGGAGCATGCGACTCGAAGTATCGTACTGGCAGATAGTTCTAAATTCGGCGTTAGTAACTTTTATAAGTTAGCGGAGCTTCAGGATGTTGATATGATTATTAGTGAAGCTACGCCGCCTGACGAGTGGAAGAATATACATGGCGTAGAAAAAACCGAATGGATAATTGCAGAGTAATATAAGCCGGTGAAAATCCCGGCTTCTTTGCGTGTATATGAATTAGAAAATTTGTAACAGAAATTACTTAGTTTAGTATGTGAATTATGTTATAAATATAGATAATGGTTTTATTGTTTTGTGATTGTTCGTAAGGGGGTACATGATATGAACGAAGCTAGCACCGTAAAAAAAGTAGTTATCGGCGCTTTTCTGCTCGCTGACATTGTGTTGGTTGTTGGCACATTGTACGTGGTTTTTGCTAAAGGAATATTATAATATAATGGCTGAGGCCGCCTTTTAGGGCGGCTTTTTGCATGTATTCAAAAGGTTATAAGGAGGAAAGATGAATGCGAATCGGAGTGGTTTCAGATACGCACATGCCATCACGCGCCAAACGGTTACCTGAAGCTCTAGTACGGGGGTTGCAGGGCGTGGAGCTTATTCTGCATGCCGGAGACTTTACGTCACCTGAAGTAATTGTTGAGCTCGAAACAATTGCGCCGATAGAAGGCGTGGCTGGAAATAATGATGGAGAAGAGATTGTTTCCCGATTCGGACGCAGAAAGGTGTTGACATATAAAGGCTTCCGTATTGGATTGGTGCATGGGGACGGGAAGAGCAAAACAACGGAGCGCAGGGCGCAAGATGCATTTGCGGAAGACGAGGTTGATATCATCGTTTTCGGACATTCCCATACTCCGTTAATGCGAGAAGTCGAAGGCGTGCTGTTGTTCAATCCAGGTTCTCCGACCGATAAACGCCGACAACCTCAGTTTTCCTATGGGATTCTGGAATTGGGGACGGAGATAAAGGCTGAACATTATTTTTATGATTCGAAATTATAATACTTGATACCAGCCAAGTTTTCTTTATTGGTGTGGAACTGTGTGGCACTCCGACCCTCGTGCCACACAGCGGTCCATTAGCTTCTTTGCCGAAAAAGGACGAGCGAAGGCGCCTGCGAGCTTTTCTGATTATTGCTGCGTCAGGACGAGCGGGCCATCTTTCGTAATGGCAACGGTGTGTTCATACTGCGCCGATAGGCTTCCATCGAGGGTCCGTGCCGTCCATTCATCGTCTTCGACATACATTTTATATGTGCCGACATTTATCATCGGTTCGATGGTAAAGACCATGCCTTCCTTCAGACGGACGCCTTTGCCCGGTTTGCCTACATGCATGTATGTAGGATCTTCATGTATCGACTGTCCAATGCCATGTCCGAGCAGATCGCGTACGACTGAAAACCCTGCTCCTTCAGCATGAGCTTGAATGGCATGTGCTACATCACCGATTCGGTTACCTGCTAGCGCTTTTTCTATGCCCAGATCCAGACATTCACGGGTCACTGTTAATAGTCGCTGTGCTTCCGTGGAAATCGTGCCAACCGCATATGTCCAGGCTGAATCTGCCAGCCAGCCGTTCAGGTTGACTACCATATCAATAGTCACAATATCGCCGTTCTTGAGCGGTTTTTTGTTCGGAAATCCATGGGCGATTACATCGTTAACAGAGGCACAGGTGGCAAAGGGGAAGCCACGGTACCCTTTTTGTTCGGGAGTCGCTTTATGCTTTTTCAGAAATTTTTCCGTGAAGCTGTCGATTTCCCTCGTTGTGATGCCTGGCTCTATTAGGGAGGCGATTTCTCTGTGGCAAGCCGCGAGAATTTCCCCCGCTTCTTTCATTAGTGAGATTTCTCTTGCGGTTTTCAGAATAATCATGTGCATGGCTCCTCTATCTCTGTGTTTATATTATTCATCATATCTTTCCCGAGCCTCGTTTGCCATTAAACTTCCGCTTTTTTTTCGTTTAATTGAAAAAGGAAACGGGTATTATGTAGTAACTTTATTTCAATAAAAACGGGAGGATATACTATTGCTGCATAGAATGGATGCACGAAAGAAGATGGCGGAGTTCAGTGTCGGTGACATGGTTATGCACAAGGAACTGGGACGTGGCATTATCCGTGCGATTGATAATGAGCTGGTCAATATTGAATTTGACGGAGAGAGTAAACAACTGAATTTTGAAGTGCTGTTGAAGAACAAATTACTTGATAAATGCAAACCGGAATAAAAGCGAAGGGCTCGGCATGTTTCATTGCCGGGCCCCTGTTATGTTAAAGGATAAGAAAGTATATGTCGCTGTAAAGTTTTGTTGGTTCGCCCGAAGTGCCACACAGCGGCCGTTTGGCTTCTTTGTGGAAAAAGGACGAGCGGCGACGCCCACGCGTTTTTCTTACTTGCAATGTAATTTACACTTTATACCCCATTCTTGCATCGACGGTAATAAAAAGAATTCCCGAAGATGCATCATACTCAATCTTCGGCGTATCTTTTGCATAATACCACCACTTATAAATGGGTATATCCCCGGATAGTTCATTAACAAACAAGTTAAGCTCCTCCCGGTGTTGCATAATATTGCGTATGGCTTCCTCATCTTTGATATGAACAACAAATGTCCAGTGGTCGGTATCCAGAGAGCGCACTTCAAATGATGCATGGTCCCGCATGGCGTCGAAGAATAATCGACTCCCAATCGCATGACGAATCAGCAAATTCTGCTTCCTGTTCATACGAATGTCCCTTTCCTCCGCTTAAAAATCAAAATTATCCGGATCGGGACCGATGCGCTTGTCTTCGTTTAGTGCATCGATTCGTTCCATATCTTCTGCTGATAATGTGAAGTCGAATACATCCGCATTTTGGATAATTCGTTCTTCATGCACGGATTTAGGAATTGTAACGATTTCATGCTGCAAATCCCAGCGCAGAATGACCTGGGCCGCCGTTTTTCCGTATTTGTCCCCGATTTCTATTAGTACGGGATGTTTCAGCAACTCGCCACCCTGTCCCAGTGGGCTCCATGCTTCCATCTGGATTCCGTGTTTTTTGCAGTAAGCGCGCAGTTCTTTTTGGTTGAGGAGAGGATGAAATTCCACCTGGTTCACCATTGGCTTAATCTCGCTGTCTGCCATCAAATCGTCAAGATGATGCGGTTGGAAATTGCTGACACCGATGGCGCGTACACGTTCTTCTTTATACAATTTCTCGAGAGCACGCCATGTATCTTTGTATTTTCCTTTAACTGGCCAATGAATGAGGTACAGGTCGATATATTCGAGGCCCAGCTTGTTCAGGCTTGTCTCGAACGCTTGCAGCGTGGAATCGTAACCCTGGTCCGCATTCCAGACTTTCGTGGTGATAAATAGTTCTTCGCGCGGCACACCACACTCTTGAAGCGCCTTGCCGACCCCTGTCTCATTGCCATAGACTGCCGCGGTATCAATGCTACGATAGCCTGCTTTTATGGCTGCTTTAACCGCATTTTCTACTTCGCTACCTTCCTTCGATTTCCATACTCCAAGGCCAACCCGGGGCATTTTGACACCGTTGCTGAGTGTTGTACCTTCCGCGAGATGATTTGCCATGTTTTTCTCCTCCTTTATGTAATTCAACTCTTATCCTACCATAATTTTTCCGATTTCATAAAAAACTAACCTATTGTATGTACGTATTTTTGCAAAAGATGAAAAGGCGATGTGGAATATACGCTTTTTTTTCGTCCGCTGCATACATTGTGGTAAACAATTTTTGTAGCGCATACAGAGGAGAGGATTGCCGTGCCTAAAACGCTCATTTTGAGTAAGCCTGTCATTGCCATTACTGGCAGCGCCGGAAAAACAACGACGAAAGAAATGATTGCCTCTATCCTGAGAACCCGATGGCGTATTTTTGCATCATACCGCAGCTTTAACCAGCATACGTGTTCTGCGCGCAACGCGAAGCGGATCCGCCCATTTCATCGTGCTGCAGTACTTGAGTTCGGTATGGGTGCACGCGGACAAATTCGAAAGCATTGTCAGTTCATCCGTCCGAATATGGGGGTTGTTACAAATGTCGGCACAGCGCATATTGGAAACGTAGGTGGAAGTGTGCGAGGCATCGCCCAGGCGAAATCCGAATTGATAAAGTATATGAAGCAAACGGGCTATTTGGTGACAAATGCGGACGATTTAAATTCCGAACTGTTGGAGACAAAAAAGTTCCAGGGTACGATTGTCACGGTCGGCATTAAAAAGAAAGCCAATTTCCAGGCGGGCAATATTCGCTATGAGAAGAGCGGAATGAGATTTGATATACAGCTCGACAAGAAGCTGCAATCGTTTTATATTCCGATTTACGGAGAGCACAATGTGTATAATGCGCTGAATGCTATTGCTATCGCCCATAAGCTTGGATTTACGCCGGAAGAAATACGCTCTGGGCTTGCCTCGTACAAGCGGACACCGCACCGTCTAAATGTCTTCCGTTATGGAAGAGGGCTGACGTTGATTGATGATTCATGCAGTGCCAACCCGAACGCCGTACGGGCTGCGCTTGAGGTATTGAACAAAATAGACGGGAAAACGAAGGTTGCTGTGCTGGGTACGATGCTTGCGATGGGCAAGTATTCGTCCGAAGCCCATGGGGAAGTCGGGAAATGCGTAGCAGATACCGGCATTGATTATTTGTATACGTATGGTAAAAAGGCTCAGCTTATTGCATTAAGTGCGATCCGCTGCGGTTTTCCGGCCAAGAGGATTAGGATGTTCGAGACGGAGGAGGAGCTTCGTCGGGCGGTTCTTGCCTGTTTAAAACCAAACACTGTCATTCTGCTCAAAGCATCTCACAAAATCGGATTGGAGAAAACAGTACATTATGTAAAAGAGCGGGCAATAAGCAAAGGATGGAAGCAGTTGATATGAGTCAAGGAGAAGCTAGTTCGTCTCCGCTACTAACTGCCAGGGCTGCTTGCCTTATGGATGCGGAGAGCGGACGGATACTGTGGGAGAAGAACGCCCACAGTCCACTGTCTCCTGCTAGTATGACCAAAATGATGACTGCACTGCTTGTAATGGAACAGGTAGCCAGCAAAAAATTATCGCTTAGAGAACAAGTCCGGGTGAGCCACCGAGCCTCCGCTGTCCGTGGATCTAGCATGAGGCTTCGGATCGGGGAACGGATTACCGTTCGTGCACTTTTGACAGGGCTTCTAATCGCGTCTGGAAATGACGCCGCCATCGCGTTGGCTGAACATATAGCCGGAAGCGTTCCGTCATTTGTAAAACGAATGAATGTAAAGGCTGTACGTCTTGGACTTGTGAATACACAATTCCGCAACCCGCACGGTCTATCTGTTCAGGGGCATCATGCTACTGCTTTCGACATGTGTATCATTGCACGTGAGCTTACACGGCATACAGAAGTACTGCGTATCACCTCACGCAAACAAGCAATCATACAACGAAGCGGACGGTCAAATCATCGGCTTCGCAACACGAACACGCTGCTAGGGATGTACCCTGGCGTCGATGGATTAAAAACGGGATACACACCTCGTGCGAAATATTGTCTGTGCGCCACTGCGCCGCATCCAAAACTTGGCCGATTAATTGCTGTTGTGATGGGAACTCCGACAAAAAAGAGGCGTAATGAAGAAGCTGCGGCCCTGCTTGCCTATGCAGATACGTTCACATAGAGCCGATTAATCATCGAGTGTGAAGCCCATACCGTATTTACGCAGCCGGTACTGCAGGCTTTGTCGACTAATGCCGAGTTCGCGGGCCGCTCGTGACACGTTGTTCCCATTCTTTTCAATGACATGGCGGATGTATTTTTTTTCGAATGCCGCCATTCGGCTTTTCAAATCATGCGGGACATGAGCAAAGCTGGTATCTGTCTCTTCCGCTTTTGTTTCAACGGGTAGCGGACTTACATCGTATACTGGAACTTCTTCGGCCTCGCCTCTTGATAGATGCAACAGCTTCCGCCGAATGTGATGAGGCAAGTGCTGCATACCGATCTCCACTTCATCGGCAATGAAGTTCATCGTTCCTTCGATTGCATGTTCAAGTTCCCGTACATTGCCCGGCCAACCATATTCATGGAAGGAATGCAGTACATCCGGGTGGATGCTCTCTACATTCATATGGAATAATCGATTGTATTTCTGGATAAAGTGAAAGGCTAATTGTTCAATATCAGGTTGTCGTTCCCGAAGGGGTGGAATGAACAAGGTGACGACACCAAGCCGATAATACAAGTCTTTGCGCAGACGCTCACCTGCGATCGCATCGATCGGATCTTCGTTCATCGTCGCGATGATACGTACATCAATCTCCATGTCTTTCGTATCACCGATACGGCGAATCTTCTTCTCCTGCAAGGCTCGCAGCAGTTTGGCCTGCAGAGGAGGACTCATCGAGTTAATCTCATCGAGCAGGAGTGTGCCGCCCCGGGCTTGTTCGAATAGACCCGGCCGTTCGATCGCTCCTGTAAAGGCGCCGCGCTTTGTGCCGAACAGAAGCCCTTCGATAAGGTGTTCTGGTAATGCCGCACAGTTCTGCGAGATGAACGGACCGGATGAGCGAGTGCTGTCATTGTGAAGGCTCTGGGCGAACAATTCTTTGCCCGTTCCAGTTTCTCCGACGATGAGTACGGAAGAGGAGGTGCGGGCTGCGCGGCGTCCCATGTCGATAACTTCGCGGATGGCTGCGCTCTCCCCGATAATGCTCTCGAATACGTAGCGCGTGTCTTTGTCCTTTAGAAAGTTTTCACGCAGCATATGTTCCATACGTGTAATGTCGTTAGCGAGTTCAAGCGCTGCCACAGTCTGTTCTTGTTCCTGAATCGGAAATGTATTATTAATTGTTGTAATTTGCTTACCTTTTGCGTTGAAGTACGTTTGCTTTACATTTTTTGTCGTCTCGCCCTGATGCAGTGCACGCAACAGGGTACTCTCTTGTTCTTCAGTAAACGTAAAGACATCAAGCAAGCTTTTTCCAAGCACGGTTTCTTTTTTCATTGCTTCGATTTCAGACATTTTTTCATTGTAGATAATCGATACGCCATCTTCATCGATAACATGAATTCCTTCGTTAATTTGGTCGAGGATATATTCGTAAATTCGTAGCTTCCGTTCCAATTTCTCTCTTTCTGATATGTTCATTTTTTGCACCCCGTTTTATCGCTGGTTTTATACCTGCAATAAAATTAATCATGGATATGCAAAAAAATCAAGCACATAAATAAAAACGGGGCAGAAGCACCCCGTTTTTTTCTTATTTTGCTTCCATTTGCCGCACGAATTCGCGCATTAATTCTGGAAGGTTGTTCCAAGCATGACCGGAGATGAGATTCCGATCGACGTGGAATTGTTCATCTACATAGGTAGCTCCGCATGCTTCGACTTCCGGCTTGCACGCAATGTATGCGGTAAGCTCGCGATTTTTTAATACATCACGCAGTACAGTAAGCGATACACTAGCGTGGCAAAGTATCATAATCGGTTTATCTGCTTCAAAGAAATGGCGCACGATGCGGGAGAAATCTTCATGCATGCGGATATGTTCTGGTGCTCGTCCACCCGGGATAATCAATCCGTCATAGTCTTCCGGACGAATCTCGGCAAATGCCTTGGTTGCTTCTAGCTGATAGCCCCGTTTCTCGGTAAATGTCTCCCAATCTTCAAAGTCATGTACGACGGTATGCAGGGTTTTCTTGTTCGGAGCCGCAATATCGGCCTCATACCCTTGCTCAAGTGCACGATAATAAGGATAATAGGCTTCTAAGGCTTCAACGGCATCGCCGGTAACAATCAATACTTTTTTTGCCATGAATAAAACACCTCTCTAGTTAAAATGTTTTGTGCATAGTTGATTGTACTCGTATAAGGGGTGAAGCGTGAAGGACGCACTTTTTTGTGCGTAGGTATCATAAAAGGTACTATAGAAGAAAGATAAGGATAGGAGCGTTGCAAAATGGCAGGCGATTTACGCAAAGATATCAAGAAACGGATTGCGGAGAAAGACTTTAACTGTGAGAAAGAATTAACGCTATCTATTATAAGCGGAAAGTGGAAAATCGTAATTTTATATCATTTGGGTGTGGATGGTGCGTTGCGTTTCAGTGAGATTCAGCGCCTGTTCCCTAAAATTACGCATAAAATGCTAACAAATCAGCTGCGTGAGCTTGAAGAGGATGAGGTAGTACAGCGCCATGTATATCCGGAAGTTCCGCCACGTGTAGAGTATTCGTTAACCGGGCTAGGTGAGAGCCTGATGCCGATTATTCAGATGATGTATGAATGGGGCAAAACAAGAATGAGAGAATTAAAGAACACGACAGAAGAAGAAAAGAGACACGTGTAGGTGTGTCTCTTTTTTCATCTCCAAATAGAGTATCATCACTTTGGCTGTCGCATTATTTATGCTCCTTTTTCTCTGGTACAGGATCTATACCGCCTGGGTGGAATGGATGGCACTTCAGCAGGCGTTTAACGGTTAACCATCCGCCTTTAAGTGCGCCGAAGCGTCGAATCGCCTCCAGCCCATAATGCGAGCAGCTTGGATAGAAGCGGCAGGACGGCGGGAGTAGGGGCGAGATAAGTCGTTGATAGAAACGAATGATGAAAATGAATACTGACTGCATTGTGAAACTCCTTTACTTACTGTTGTGTCGCCGTCTTCTGGAACATTTCCTGCCATTTTTCATGGATTTCTTCTATCGGTAAGTCGATGCCGATGAGCACTAGATAATAATCTGTTATGTCTTCGATTTTTTCCCATTCTGTTCGTTTAGCAGCGTATTGCATTAGATACATGCCATCTTTGCCTGTAACAGGAAGATAGCCTTTGGCACGCAACAAATACGGATGATATGTTTTTAGCAACTTTTCTAATTTTTTGGCCTGTACGGCTCCATGTATAGGCAAGGTAGATGTCTGCACCCTGGAATATGAGCCTTCGTTTGCTTCCGTATGAACAGGATGATGCTCGTGTTTGTGCGGCTGTGCAGGGGAGACAATGTTGAATAGCGGTTTTTTATAGCTTTCAGTTTTTTGAAGATGTGTTATTGTTTCGAATACAGAGTTTAGGTTAATTTCGCTGTAGGTCGTAAATACAATCGGTGAGCGTTCGTTCTGTTTGCGTAGTGCTTTCAGTAGTTTCGATTTGTGGGCTTCCTTCATATCCTCCGTTTTGTTAACAATGATAATGTCTGCAACTTCTACCTGACGCTTTACTGTACGTACCAGTTGCCTGTCTACCTCGAAGATGCTCGTATATTCGAGATAATAATAGGAGTCCAGGGTGGTTAGGATCGTATGGAAGCGAACTTTTTCCTTTAATTGCGGTTCTGTCAGCATGTCGATAACTTCTTCAGGGTTCGCCACTCCGGTTAGCTCTACAAAAATAACATCTGGTTGCTGGGTTAGCAGTTTCTCCATGCTACCGACGACTTCGCTTTTTTTGCTGCAGCAGATGCAGCCGTCGAGCAGTTTCTCCATAATTTGGCTTTCTTGCATAGTCGCATTGACCAGGCGGCCGTCTACGTCAATCGTGCCGAGTTCGTTCATTAGAACCGCAGGTTGAAGATTGCGCTGGGTCGCTTCTTGTAATAAGCGAAGCAGTAACGTCGTTTTACCGCTGCCCAGAAAGCCGCTCACGATGACAACAGGAATTTGTGGCATATTTTTCCTCCAGAATGTTGAGTATAACTTGTTACCATATTATGATGGTAGCAAAAGAAGGAGGTGAAATCAATGTTAATAAACAAAGCTTATAAGTTTCGCATCTACCCAAATAAGGAACAAGCAGTACTCATCAATAAAACGATTGGCTGTAGTCAATTCATTTTTAATCACTTCCTGACAAAGTGGAAGGAGACGTATAAGGAGACAGGAAAGGGATTAACCTATAACACCTGTTCTTCCCAACTTCCACAACTCAAGAAAGCATTCGCTCAAAGAAGNATCATCAGTAAAGAATCTCGCTGATGCTTACTCACGATTCTTTAAAAAGCAAAACGATGCTCCACGCTTCAAAAGCAAAAAGAACAAGGTTCAGTCCTATACAACGAAAGAGAAAGGATGCCGCCGGAGAAGCAGCATCCTTTCCATCTGTACTATATTAGCCGATGACGGCGTATCCTATGTAAAATACGGCGGCTATATCGATAAAGAATAAAATCCAGAGCAAAGGAATATGCATCCCTTTCTTTCCCCTCACTAAAATGGACTCCATTAGAGCGATGAGAATAAGCGCAAGGAAGCCTTTTACGAGCGTAATCGGCATTGCGTTTAGTTGCATCACTAGCCTGATGCCCGTAAAGAGTACGAACAGGTAGACCAGACGTAATATCATGTGTGTAACCAATTGGCCGCGCATATTTCGCCGACGCAGTAGAATGTAGCTAATGAAGAACAGAATGAGGGCAATCACCCAGAAGCTTGAATGTAAGTCAACCGACGACATCGAACACGTGTCTCTCCTCGCTATTATGTAATTGGCTACTGTCGCGTTTTCAATACTGTCTGAACAATAGACCCTTTCAACTATATCATAGGATACAAGTAGACTTGAATACCTGAACGAAGCAGTTCCATAAAATAGGAAGCAGTGGCATACTGAGTTAACGCTCTATCCGATGTTTGCGGAACAACAATCCTTTCAAATACAGCTATCCTGAGTATAAATAAAGGATATATCCGAAAATAGACATGAAGAAAAGCAGGGAAAGCCACAGTAGTGTATTGTAAGGAGTCCTTTCTTCAAGAATGAACGAAACGGAAAGGACAAGAAGTGAATGAATTCTCCTCTTCCCTTTCTTTGGGCATATGCATATATTGCAACGTGCGAAAAAAGGAGGGAGTAAGAATGAATTTTCCTAAAGAAAACAGACTCACCTATCATTTGAATAAAGCAACCATGTATATGATGTTCGCAGATAAATACAAGTATACAGATCCGGTTCTGCACGAGAAGTATTATAAAAAATATATTAAACACGTAAGCAGACTGGAGGCGTATTACGAAAGCGGAAAAGAATATAACGGAATACCACTCTACATGGATACACATGCATTACAAGTGTCCACTGTGGACCGTGAAATGAATATGACTGATATGATGCCGCTTCATAATGTAGGTGTTCGGCTTTTACATGCATCTCCGGATGTACCGGCAGTAGACGTATATGCAAACGGCGTGCGGATCGCACAAAATATTGCCTACGGTCAGGCTACAGAATATTTGCCAATCCCATCCCGGACGTATAAGGTAGAACTTTTCCCTGCAGGTAAAAATCCGACAGGGCGTCCGCTATTAAGCCAAACACTGGACGTAGATGCTAGAAAATTCTATACGGTTGCCATAGTCGGCAAACAGGCTGCTTTTACCTTGCTGCCGATTGCTGATATGCCTGTACCTGTGTATGGTAAAGCGAAAGTGAGGTTCGTGCATCTATCACCTGATGCTCCAGCTGTCGATATTGCAGTGACGGGAGGCCCTATACTATTCCGTAATGTCTCCTTCAAGCAGGCGACCGGATATATCGAGGTACCAGCCGGCACAGTTGATGTTGAAGTACGCCTTGCCGGTACTGCACAAATCGTCCTTACCGTACCGAACGTGACATTACGTACAAATGTAGTATATTCATCGTTTGCCATTGGTTTGGCCCAAGGTCATCCGCCTTTGAAGGCGCTGCTTTTGCTGGATAATTCCATGTAGCTCACTTTATCATTTTCCCGCCGCTTGTCTTTCAGGATAAGGCGGGATGTTTTTTCTTTTGAGAAAAGGGGGAAAGTAAAGATAGAAAGTAACCGAAACGGAAATGTATAACAGTTGAAGGAGGAACCATGCAGGCGATACGACTTGTAAATACAACAGACTTGGCACGCGATGAATGGCTGGCCTGGCGCAGACAGGGAATTGGCGGGAGTGACGTGGGTGCTATTTGCGGCGTGGACAAGCGTAAATCAGCGCTTGCTGTTTATCTGGAGAAAATAGGACAGACAATTGAGAGGGAAGATACGGAGGCGATGCACTTCGGGCGTGTGCTCGAAGAAGTTATTGCAGACGAATTTACTCGCCGAACCGGGTATAAATTACAGCGACGTAATGCGATTCTGCAACATCCTAACATGGAATGGGCTATCGGTAATATTGACAGGCTAATTATGGATGCCGAGCGTGGCAACGGAGTGCTTGAGATTAAAACAGCTTCTGAATATATGCGCAAAGAATGGGAGGAGGAAGGAGTTCCGGAGGTCTATCAACTGCAACTCCAATGGTATTTGTATGTTACAGGTCTGAGCTGGGGAGCATTTGCTGTACTTATCGGTGGCAATACGTTTCACTATCAGATTATAGAGCGGGATGAGGAGTTGATTGAGCTTAGCGTGCAAATCTGCGGTCATTTTTGGCACAACCATGTGCTCACCCGTATTCCTCCATTGCCGGATGGAAGCGAAGCGGCAACAGAACTACTTGGACATATGTATCCTGAAGGGGAAGCGGACAGCGTTACGGTGCTGCCGGAGGAAGCGGAAGAATTAATTGCTCGATGGGAGCAAGCGGACCGGGACATACAAGAAGCCGAAACGCATAAGCGAGAAGCTGAGAATCGGCTTAAAGTACTAATCGGCCGACATGAGACCGGTATCACGGGGGAGCACCGTATTAGCTGGAAGAACATCTCCCGCCGGACTGTAGATGTGAAGGCACTTAAGGAGAAGCGGCCGGATATTTATGAGGAATTCGTCCGTCCAACGATGTCACGACGCTTCTTAATTACGTAAATGAAACAGGAGGAGATACAATGGCAGACGATTTGAAGAGTAAACTGCAGACAAAAGCGCAAGAAACACAGAGCAGCCCGCCGACACCGGCACAAACCATTGGCGCTTATCTAAAAAAAATGGAACCGGAAATCGCCCGTGTGATGCCAAAGCATATGGATGTGGATCGGTTATTGCGTATCGCATTGACGACGATTCGTACCAATCCCCAGCTATTGGAGTGTACTATTCCTTCTCTTCTAGGCGCTGTTATGCAGGCGGCACAACTTGGTCTTGAACCGGGGCTACTTGGACAATGTTATATTATTCCGTATGGACGAGAAGCGACGTTTATCATCGGCTATAAAGGCATGATCGATCTGGCACGCCGTTCCGGGAACATCAAAAGCATATATGCACATGAAGTATACTCGAATGATGAATTCGAATATGAGTACGGATTGCACCCGTCGCTTACACATCGTCCGGTAATGAATGAACGGGGCGAATTTATCGGCGTCTATGCTGTGGCACACTTTATGGATGGCGGCTATCAGTTTGAATTTATGTCTAAAGAAGAAATTGACAGGCGCCGCATGCGGTCCCGTTCGTACAATAGCGGTCCATGGGTAACAGATTATGAAGAAATGGCCAAGAAAACAGTCATCCGTCACATGTTCAAATATTTGCCGCTTAGCGTGGAAATTATGCGTAGCGCCGCGCAGGATGAAACGGTACGCCCAGATATAACCGAAGATCCGGTTAGTGTGTATAATCGGCCATTGGAAGCGCAGGTCATATCTGTGAAAGACATGCCGACGCAACGTGGACAGCAACAAGAAACAACCGAAAGAGAGAAGGACGAACAAACGAATGAGCAAAGCGGGAGCCGACAAAATAAAGGAAGAAAAAATGAAATAGACGACTAGTTCTCCTATACAATAAAGTAGAAGGAAAGAGAAAAGAAAGGAGAGAATAGTATGAAATGGATTTGGCACTGGATTTTATCTGCTGTCTCGCTTTTGATTGTGGCTTGGCTGTTTGATGCTATCTGGTTTGATAGTGTGGCGGCCGCTTTCATCGCTGCGATTGTACTTGGATTAATCAATGCGATTTTGCGCCCTATCTTGCAGTTCTTGGCTCTGCCAGTCACAATTCTGACGCTGGGTATATTCGCACTTATCATTAATGCGCTTCTGCTGCTGTTAACCGGTAAGCTTGTGCCAGGCTTTCATGTGGAAGGTTTTTTCGCAGCATTTTTTGGTTCCATCGTACTTTCGATTGTCAGCAGTATTCTATCGGCAGTTTTTGAAGATTGAAGCATGGAACACAAGACAGAAGCCCCCGCTGATTTGCAGACGGGGGCTTTCGCGTATGTTAAGCGGCGAGGATTTTGAGTGCCTTGATAATTTCTAGGCTTTCTTCACGAGTTAATTTTACGCCGTTGTATTTCACATGTCCGCTGTTCAGCAGCTCCATCAAGTCGAATGAAGCATCCCACTGAAAGCGATCATTAAACAAGTCGGTTAATTCGATTGTCTCACCTGCAGACAGCGCTTCTTGAATGTTTTTCATTGCATCCACTTCCTGTTTTTCATTTTCTCCACTGGTTATATGTATCTATACACACGATTTATATAATATTCGAACCAAGAAACGTTGTCCAGCCTATTTTGTATTTGATTTTTGAACATTTGGTTATGTATGGGGAAAGCCGGATATCTCCGGCTTTCTATATAGGCCCAACCGTTATTCATATCGGTTTTGCTGTGCCTGTGCTTCGTCCTTGATTTCATTACGCATGGAATCGATGCTTGCTCTGCGACGCTCGTTTTTCTCGCGGACTTGCTGACGTTGCGCTTCACTTAGATGCGTATTACTCATCGTTTCTTCTGCAGCTTCAATATTACCGATAGTATTCTGCACCATTTCCTTCAGCTTTTGCGCATTGTCTTTACGGTTATCCGGCTTTGCCATACGAGAATTCCTCCTTGCGTAAATTGATGAATGCGACTGCATTACGAAACGTATTGTGCGACAAAAGCCGATCGTCTATTCTGGAAAAGTACGGACGGGAAGTCGACCGGATTGGCATTCTGCCACCACATTCGGAAGTATAATATCGGCTGATTGCCTTAGCTTGACATCCTTTTTTCTTAATCGAGAAGAGAGGATGTCTTACTTTGGTGAATGATAGAAATTTCGCAAGGTTCATGATAGAATAAACGCGTTGCCAATATATGTATCGTGGAAAAATGAAGCGCGATTGCGCGTAGCAGGAGTGTTCGCGAATGGAGGACAAAGACAAGAATAAGATAAGCTTGCTCAAGAAATGGAGAAAGCAAGGGCAAAGTCCTGCCTGGATTCGTGCTATTCAGGTAATCGGGGTTGCTGCAACACTTGTGCTTATTTATAGTGGAGCGACCAGTTTGATTCGGCTAAATTCTTCCTACATAGAGAACACCTTCATTCCTTCGCAGAAAATCCATGCTACAGCGACTCCTGAAGCCAAGTCGTTTGCCTTAACGTTCAGCAGAAAATGGCTTGTTGCTGACGGCATGCAATCAGGAATGCATGAGTACCTGGCGTCTGACATCGCGGCAGAAAAGCTAATGTGGCCCCGTGTAGAACAGGTTGAGCAGGTCTGGGTAAGGAAAACTACGGCACAAAGTCAGTATACGGGTGATATAGAATTGGAAGCGTCGGTGAGGGTTGACGCTGTGATAAAGCACTACATGATTCATTTTCCGATCCGATATATTCCCGAACATAAATCGTATCAAGTATCCGGCTATCCCGAGTATAAAGAAATGGAGTCATCATGAAACAGGGCCTCGTCTTTTGGACGAGACCCTGTTTTTATTGGTTTGCATTAATTTGAATTTGTAAATTAGCGGTTTTTTCAAGCACTTTCTTTGCTTGATTATCAAGTGAGAGCATTTGTTTTTCTACTTTTTTAAGGACGTTAGCATCTCGATTTCGAAGCCCTTTGTCAGCTTTTTTCATAACCGGTACGTAGGCTTCCATTGCCAGGTACATTTCCTTATGGAATTGTTGTATTTCTTCGTATGGTGGAATCTTGAGGCTAGTAAGGTTGCTTAGCTCTTTTTCATAGTTGGTGATAGCGGAAGAGACACGGACCTGCGCCTCTTTTTCCGTTAGCTTTTTCTCGCTTAATCCAGAAAAAGCCTCAAAGAACGCCTCTTTTTTATCACCAAGTGTTTTGACTCCGGCAGCAAGAGAATTGAAATAGCTGTCCAATTCTTTTTTTGTATCCGTCATTTGTTTTTCCCGCTTTTGTTCCTGTTTCTCGGCAATTTTTGCCGACAGTTCTCGTTCAGTCGGCAGGTTTTCCTTGCTTGTACAGCCTGCCAGCGCAAATGCGGTAGAAAGACTGAGGATACATAGGCCAATGCCTACCCGTTGCCGATATTTTTTTGTTTGCTTCATGCCATTCCCCCTTATTTTACTGGCTGGAGAAACGGGACGATTTCTTGCGTTTGCGTAAGGTAAAGAGTAGATAAATCACCGTACCCACAAGCGCAATCCAAATCATCGGCTGGATGAAGGGTCTTGCGAACTCGTCGATTTGCTCCCAGCGCGAGCCCAGTTGCATTCCCAGATACACAAATAGAATGGACCAGGGAATGATCGCCAGTGTGGTATAAATAGTAAATTTAACGACAGACATACGGGCGATTCCCGCCGGAATGGAAATTGCATGCCGGACAACCGGGATGAAGCGGGCGGTAAAAATTACGCCAACACCGTACCGGTTGAACCATTCTTCCGCTTTATCGATTTCTTTTTTTCGAATTAACAAGTATTTCCCATATTTCTCAAGGAATGGACGCCCTCCGTAATAGCCCATCCAGTACAAAAATAACTGGGCAATTGTGCCACCGATAATTCCGGCGATAACCGCGCCCACAAACTTGATTTCCCCTTGTGCTACGAGATAACCACCATAGGACAGTACAATCTCGCTTGGAATCACTTCGATCATGAGTCCGATAGCAATCCCGAAGTAACCTAAATCACTGAGAAAGGTTAACGCCGAACGAATAAACTCTGCCATATATCCTCCCGTCTTTCACTAAGCTTTTCGCTTTTCTTCACCTTATCCATTTTACAGGCAAGAACGCTTTTTTCACAAGGAAAAGCTGGACGGGGACATAAAGACTGCAAAAAGAACTAGATATCTTTCGTCTTATAGGAATATAACCCTTGTCCATATAGAGGATAAAAGCAATAACCACATCTATCTCTCTATTTTATGCGGAAAAACTAGGAATTATAATAAAATTAACAAATTGTTGAAAAAGTGAGGGATATTTATGGAACGAAAAGGATATCAAATGGAGGGACGGACCCTCACGATGCCTGTTCCGTTCGGCATGGAATCAGAAGAAGAAGCGGATGCGTATATCAAAGTACGGGAGTATCTGCGCAGCAATCCTTATTCCAATGCAATGCAAATCGCCAATGCAACCCAGGTATCAATCCATAAAATAACAAAATACGTTCGGCAAGGGCTGCTTCATAACCAGAAGTGAGCGAATAGATGCATGTGGAAAATCCAGGGAGTCCCCTGGATTTTTCTTATGTTGAAGGATGCATGCTTTTTCCTCGCACAATTCATACTATGGGTACCTAGGAAAGAGGAGGGAAAGATGTGCGAGAGCAAATGAACGATTTTGAGCCGCAAACGCAACCGCAAACAGAGCCGGTGAAACCGAAAGAGGTTCCTCCGTCCGGCCCGCAAGCAGATGAACCACGTAAAGCGGTAACGGAAATGATTCAACAATTCGGTCAGACGAGCATTCCATCTTCTGGTGAGAGCAATATTTACTGTCTCTCCATTATTGGACAAATTGAGGGACATGTCCAACTGCCGCCGCAAAATAAAACGACGAAGTATGAACATCTGATTCCACAGTTGGTTGCGGCGGAGCAAAATCCAAATGTTGAAGGCGTACTCGTCATTTTGAATACAGTAGGTGGTGATGTGGAAGCCGGTCTTGCGATCGCAGAGATGATTGCCTCTATGTCGAAACCAACCGTCTCACTTGTGCTCGGTGGCGGACATAGTATTGGCGTTCCGATTGCGGTAGCGACTGATTATTCGTTTATTGCTGAGACAGCTACCATGACCATTCATCCAGTACGATTGACCGGACTTGTTATTGGGGTAGCGGAAAGCTTCGAGTATTTGGAAAAAATGCAGGATCGGGTTGTTAATTTCGTTGTAAGGAATTCTAAAGTCGAAGAAAAGAAATTTCGTGAGCTGATGTTGAAGGTCGGCGAATTGAGCCGTGATGTTGGCACGAATGTAGTAGGTACGAAAGCGGTGGAGTATGGCCTAATTGATGAAGTAGGCGGATTAGGAGCCGCGATGCGGGAACTACAGAAACGGATTGAAGCGAATCGTTCGCAAACACAGTCGATGGAGCAGGTTATACAATGATTATTTACTCAACTTTGCCGATGGAAATCATCTTTCAGAACGAGGATGCTGCCGCGTATGACAATATGGAAATCCAAATGAATGGGATGACGATGCTTGTTCAGCCGTGCGGAAATAATGAGGCACGTATCGTGCGCCTAATTAGCCCCAATCCGTACGATTATATGAATCCAGCCTATACGCCGGGACGGAGAATTCATTTTCGCCCTGAAACCGTTCAATAGTCTGTATAATATCCCTGTTGATTTCTTTAGAGAAGAAGAGACACTAACAACGGGACACGAACAGGGCTTTTTCGTCTCCCTTCCTGAGCGGTTGTCTTCGGTCAAGCGAAAGAGGGCAGCAACTGTTTCCCTCTGTGTACTTACCCGGATGTTTTGCTGCCCTGCTTGACTGGAGCAAGAAGAGAGCATGACAACCTTCTATGCGGGAGATGAACCGATGCCCCTTTGGGGCTCGTTGTGGTGACTATCTACTCTGGACGATACTGGATAATCAGCATTTTTGTAAATTAATGGAGTTATACTCAAGCCGAAGTGCTCGTAAAATTTTTTGAATTATGGTAATTTGATAATAAACAGTGTAAATATTGACGAAATGGTGTAAAACAAAGTAAGAGCAATTTGCAAAAAATAGAGAATGGAGGAGATGGACGATGGCTAAGGCGCATATAAAAGCGTTTGGAATCAAACTCGCTCGTTTTTCAGCCAATATTTTCTTGTTCCTGGGATTGGTATTCAATGTACCCTTCAGCTACATATTGGCCGCTATCATTATTTTGTCCGTTGTTTCTTATGTAATTGGCGACCTGGTGATTCTGCGCTTTGCTGGAAATGGGATAGCTACTGCGCTCGATGTTGTGCTATTCGTTGCAGGGATTTGGGCGGTTGCCTATTTCATCGATTTCAAATATGACATGAGCCATATGTTCGCTTTGCTTGTTGTTATCGGTTATCTTGTTTTTGAGGAATCTTTGTATCATGTATATATTGAGAAAGAGATTCTCGGCACCCGTAAAGAAAGCCTTTTGGCCGCTATCGATAAGTATTAATCCTGTAAGCGAAAACCTCGCCAAAGCTCTGGTGGGGTTTTCTTGTTTATTCTTCAATTATCGACAGAATACACTCCATGACCGTCTGTTTGTTCTTGTGCTATAATAGCCATACGAACGCATGTGCAGGAAAAAAAGGCAACCGCAGCCAATGTTTGGTTCGGCTGCCTTTTTCCCTGTAACGTTATACATATATGTTGAGGTGATGGAACCAGTGGCTAAAAAAAAGGGAGGCCGGAAGGGAGCGAGCGCGAAGAACAGGGATGTTCGCGCATTTCTTCGGTATGAGTTATACGGCCTCGTAGTCATTGCGCTGTCGCTTCTAGCGCTTATGACATTCTCGAATACGAGCTGGTTAGGTCGCTATTTTGCATGGGTGTTTCGAATAGTGGCCGGTTCCTGGGACTTTCTTCTTCCGCTCGCCGGTGTCGGTATCGGCATCTATGTCATGGTCAAGCGAAAATGGCCGTATGTAGTATCACAGCGTTGGATGGGCATTTTTCTTTTGTTTTTCTCCCTGCTCGTATGGAATCACATGCTATTGTTTGAGCAATTGACCGCAGGCGGTAAGTTCGCAGACCAATCGGTACTCTCTGTTACATGGGAACAATTGCTTCAAGAGAAGGGGCAGATAGAGGCAGGTAAACCGTCTACGACAGATGTGGGCGGGGGATTGTTCGGTGCGCTCGGTTATGCTTTTTTCTCGGCGGCAGCCGGTGCTGCAGGTACCGCGCTTATTGTGGTGTTTATGGTGCTAATTGGTCTTATGCTGGCCTTTCAAATCTCGTATGTACGTATCTTCGCTGCCCTACGTCGCCTGTTTGCGGCGGGGGGCTCTAGGATAAAAGCGGCGGGAGAAGATGCGCTAACGCTGCTGAGCGAACGGCGCGAACAGCGCCAGCGCGAGCGTGAGGAACAGGAAGCGTACGAAGCAAGCTTAGAAGAAGAAGTAGAAGAAGAGGAAGAACCTCCCGCTGAACGGAAGCCGAGCTTTGTGGCGCGCTTATTTGGCAATCGTGCTCCGGCAGAAGAAATAAATGCGAAGAAAGAGCAGACGGCACGCAAGAAAAAGGACATCATATCGACGTCAGAGCAAGATATATTTATGCCAGAGGTTGAGCAATCGGATGAAGGAATGCATAAAAATGAATTTATTGTGCATGATTTTTCAGCAAAAGTATATCCACAGGAAGAGGCCGCTGTTGAACCTGCTTTCGAACCAGAGGTGAAGACGGAGGGTGCACAGATTAAAGTGAAACTACAGGAGCGCAAAAAGTCGGAAGTGAAAGATCCGCCGGAATCGATTCCTGATTTGCCGCTTGCCTTTGATGAGGCACCTGATCATCCGTCATACAAGCTTCCAACTGCGGAGTTAATGGATCGGCCGAAAGCGATGAAAGCCGGAGGTTCAACCAAAAGCGTACAGAGCAACGCGCATAAGCTTGTTGCTACACTTGAAAGTTTCGGTGTGCAGGCTAAAGTGCTGCAGGTGCAGTGCGGACCTACGGTTACACGTTATGAGATTCAGCCGGCCATTGGAGTTAAAGTGAGCAAAATTGTAGGTTTGACAGACGATATTGCATTGGCGCTGGCTGCGCGCGGCATTCGGATGGAAGCTCCGATCCCAGGAAAGTCGGCTATTGGTATTGAAGTGCCGAATGACGAAGTGGCATTGGTTACGCTACGCGAAGTGTTGGAAAGCAACGAATATGTGAGTGCGTCCGATAAGCTCAGCATCGCCCTCGGACGCGATATTTCAGGACAGCCGATTATCGCAAACCTCGTGCGGATGCCCCATTTGCTGGTGGCTGGCGCGACGGGCAGCGGAAAGTCGGTCTGCATAAACGGAATTATCATGAGCATTTTATGTAAAGCAAAGCCGAGTGAAGTAAAGCTGATGATGATCGATCCAAAAATGGTAGAATTGAATGTGTACAACGGCATTCCTCATCTGCTGTCGCCGGTGGTTACCGACCCGCGCCGCGCCTCAATGGCGCTTAAGAAGGTTGTACAGGAGATGGAACGGCGATATGAGTTGTTCGCTAAATCTGGCACGCGTGATCTTGAGCGTTATAATCAGATGGCTCGTCAGGAAGGCGTCGCTCCGCTACCTCTTATCGTTGTTATTGTAGATGAGCTGGCGGATTTGATGATGGTAGCGCCGGGAGATGTAGAAGATGCGATTTGTCGTCTGGCCCAGATGGCTCGTGCGGCTGGCATTCATTTAATTATCGCCACACAGCGACCGTCTGTGGATGTTATCACAGGTGTGATTAAGGCGAATATTCCTTCCCGTATTGCATTTGGCGTATCATCGATGGCTGACTCACGCACGATCCTCGACATGGGGGGCGCCGAGAAACTGTTAGGGCGCGGCGATATGCTGTATTTACCGATGGGGGCATCCAAGCCAGTGCGTATTCAAGGAGCGTTCATCAGCGATCATGAAGTAGAGAAGGTTGTAACTTTTGTGAAGAACCAGCAGGAAGCACGTTACAACCCGGAGATGATGCCGGGAGAGGAAGAGACAGCCGTAGTCGATGATCCGGAAGATGATTTGTACGAGCAGGCAGTAGAACTCGTACGCGAGGCACAGACTGCTTCCGTGTCGCTTTTGCAGCGGCGGCTCCGTGTTGGCTATACACGCGCAGCCCGTCTTGTCGACATGATGGAGGCAAGAGGCATCGTCGGACCGTATGAAGGAAGCAAGCCGCGTGAAGTGCTTATTCCACCTGGTGATTCACAAATTTCTTAAGGGATAAATAGAGTGAATGGTGGTAAGGAAAAAACGGTTGAAGAAGCTGAAGAAAGGAGCAAACAGGGTTTGAAGTTTGTAGCAGAATTTAGAAAGTTCATCAGCAGAGGAAATATTATCGATCTTGCCGTCGGGGTGGCACTTGGGACCGCCTTCAATAAAATTGTTACATCGCTTGTAGAAGATATATTGATGCCGCCTATTGGACTGGCGCTGAAAGGCGTTAATTTTTCCGATTTGTATATCAATCTTTCTTCCGGGACGTACGCTTCGCTAGACGCAGCAAAAAAAGCGGGAGATGTAACAATTAATTATGGGATTTTCTTAAATAATGTGCTTCACTTCCTAATTGTTGCATTCTCTTTGTTCGTCGTAGTAAGAGTGTATTCCCGATTGAGTGAGCTGCGGAACCAAGAGGAGGAAGTGGAGAAAAAAGCGGAAACAAAAGAATGTCCGTACTGTTTATCAGCCATTCCGATTCCGGCGACCCGCTGCCCGGCTTGCACCTCTCAATTAGAAAGGGCAGAACAATCCTAAGGAAACCATATACGAGGAAAGCGTTTTCATGATACAATTAAGAAGACAGTGACTTTCGATAAAGGGAAGCGGTGGATGTATGGGGAAAACAATGAAGCATGTATCCCTGGAAAATGGGATTGAAAAACTGATGATTCCTGGCAGCAAAGTGGCGATTGTCCAAGAGGGCAATTCGCTGGAACATGCCTTGCTTGTTCTGACGAAATCGGGGTATTCAGCCATTCCGGTATTAGACCGTGATTATAAGTTAAAAGGACTAATCAGCATGCCGCTCATCCTCGATAAAGTCCTTGGCATCGAGGGAATTGAGTACGATAAGTTAAGTGAGATGAAAGTCGAAGACGTGATGAATAAAAAGATAGGATGGATGAGGGAGGATGGTGGCTTTTTCAGGGGACTTGAGCTTTCCATTAACCATCCATTTTTATGTATCGTGGACGAAGCTGGTGTATTTGTTGGGATTCTTACGCGAAAATCCATTCTCGCACAGGTGAACAATTACTTGAAATTCAATAATACGTAAGAGGGCGGAGCATGTCTCCGTTCCCTGTGTATCCATAAAAAAGACAGGCGTACATGTAAGCACGCCTGTCTTTTTCTAATTTAAAGTGTAAGAAAGCTTAATGGAGAGTTGTCCGTTCTCGATACCGACGTATTCTAGCCCCTCGAAAGTCGCATTCGGGTAGCTACTTTGGAGCGTTTGCATGGTCTCATACATTTCATCAGCGGAATTAATTAGAATTTCCATACGGTTCATTAGTACGTCACCTCGTTCAATGTTCTTTGCTACATATATTCGTGCAAATTATTATTTTTGAGGGGGGACGCCAGAAAATTTAAAAAGAAAAATAAAAAACTCGCCAGCGTGGTTGCTCCACAAGGGGAAAAAACAACGTTTAGCACACGCCTCGGGAATTTTTCAAACGATACGAGCGAAAGAAAGTGGATAGCGCTTCCTTCTTTTACAGCGATATCTACTTTCTGATCCATTAAAAAACTTCCGCCGGGCAGCGGAAGCTTATATTCATCAATATATTTATAAGGTTGTGAAGCGTACGTTTTCGCCTGAGCTATTTACTTTGAATCACAGGGCGCAAACGGTTATAAATAGGATACGTAATAATCGCCTCAGCCAGTCCTTTAATCAGGTTAAACGGAAGGACGGCGTAAAGAATGAGCGCCCACAGGCTTGTGATACTACTGTTAGCCTCTTGTGACCATCCGACGATATCGTGAACCGACATGCCCATTACGTATGCGAATGCCGGCATGAAAAAGTAGTAGTTGGCTACTGACATAACCGCTGCCATGGCAGTTGTTCCAGCTGTCATACCCAGCCAGAAATTGACTTTGCTCTGTTTCAGCTTCTGCATAAAGAAGACCGAAACGACGACGAATGTACTCCCTGCCACAAAATTGGACAGCTCGCCTACACCCATGCCGCCTTGATTAGACAGCAGAAAATGTAAAACATTCTTAATTAGTTCTACCGCGACTCCAGCTAGCGGTCCGAACAAAATGGCGCCGATAAGCGCTGGAATTTCGCTTACGCCGATTTTCAGAAATGCAGGAAACATCGGCAATGGAATCTCTACGAACATCAGTAGAAATCCGATGGTAGACAACAGCGATAGCATCGCCGTTCTGCGTACCTTTCCTCTCATATGAAGTTCTCCCTTCTCCCATCCAGACTATACTGTCGGTCCCGGAGTTACACCGGGTCAGCCAGACGTATGGTTGCTTTTTAACGTCTGGGTCGCGGACTAAGAAGCGAACGTACACTTCATCACCGCCGGTCGGGAATCTCACCCTGCCCTGAAGGTTTGTATGGTGGTACAAATATCACAACCTATCTAGAAATATGCCATGAAAATACGTATTCGTCAATACAAAAGTAGTGCAATGTGAAAAAAGTAAGTCAGAGAGTTATAAAAAGAAACCTTCTTTATTATCCATTCGGTTATTATATAATGATTAAAATAAGGAATTACTTACGCTTAATGGAAGTAATACGGGGTAAAGGGGAGGAGAAACGTGATATTTGGAATTCCGTATGCAGAATGGATCGGCTATATCGTCGTTGTAGTGCTCGTTTTTGCATTCGGCCTACCGAATGGCTGGCTGAAGCGACTTGAGAAGTACTATTCCAGTGACCATCTGCATCAGACTGTAGCACCGGAAGATGTAAGGGATATTATTTTACAGATGAGCAATGGTGAAGAATGTGTATTAAACGAGGAGGAAGGACGCGAGGCGGTAGCGTTGTTTAACGGTGCGAAGCTCGTCGAGAAAACGGGGGCGTCCAATGAAGCAGAAGGAGCCAGGTTGCGCATCGTATGCAAGGATGGGCGTACGATTGAAATTATGCCATATCGCCGCGATGTTATTATCCGCCTCTCTGGGGACAAAAAAAAACGTGGACCCATTGGATATTGGGCTAAACAGGACGCGCTGTCAGAATGGTTGCGCCGGAGTGGAGGAGAGCTGAATTGACCCAAAACATTATGAGCGAGCATACTTTCGAACAGGGAGAAGCTTATCTGGCAGGGGTTGATCCTGTGATGGCGCGTCTTATTGAGATGTATGGCCCGTATCGACAAACACCTCGCAGCGACTATTTTGCAGTCCTATGTGAGTCGATTGTCTCCCAGCAGTTATCTGTTAAAGCAGCGGCTTCGATTACTAGCCGCGTACTTCTCTATTTCGGAGGGGAATGGGAGCCGCAAGCTATTTTGAAAGCTGAAGAGGAAGATATGCGGACACTGGGGCTTTCACGATCGAAAATTGCTTATATGAAGGACCTCGCCGCATTTTGCGTGACCGGGCGGCTTGCACTGGATACGTTTGCTGATGCATCCAACGAAGAGATTGTCCGACGCCTCATTGAGGTCAAAGGCATCGGCAAATGGACGGCTGAGATGTTCCTGCTGTTTGGGATGGGACGGTTGAATGTCTATCCGATAGATGATCTAGGGATTAAGAAAGCCATACAGGCGAATTATAACCTCGACGAACTGCCCGATAAAAAGCAAATGCTTGAAATCGGCACCAAGTGGGCTCCTTATGAAACGATTGCCAGCCTGTACTTATGGCGCAGTTTAAATAATAAGCCAGCCGTATAAAGTAAAACTTCCATCAATAGGAGGCTTTTTTCCTCCCAAACTGATGGTTAGATGCACTTATCGGAGTCTTAGGGGCTTACTGCCCGTTGGACCGGGCTAAAAAAACGGGGCGGGAGAAATTCCCGGCCCGTCATTTAATTCAGGCGGACATACCGCCGCTCTTTTTTAATAAAAGCGAGGTATGTTCCGTAAGCTAAAATTGTAAATCCGACTGCTGTAAGTATTTTTCTCATGACGCACCTCCATGTACTGCTTTTCCACATTTATACGACAAGCAATCCGACATTTCACAAAACCCACACAATTATTCCGTATAATAAGGATAGACAATCTACGTAAGGAGCTTGCAAAATGGGAAAGAAACGCCCGGTGATTATTTTGATTTTGGCGTTTATCTGGTTGTTTACGACCGGATGTCAGCCCGTTGCGTTCACGAAAATTCCTGATGGTGCTTCCGTACTGGCGGTGCTGAATGCCCGCGAGCAAACAGTTTCCTTTTTGAACGCGGAGAGTGGCAAAAACATAGCAACCTGGAAGCCGGACTTTACGTTTGCGCGCATGTTGCTGACGAACTCGCATACCGTATTGCTGTATGGGAAAAACGCTGAAGATGTACGTATGCTGGATATGCGCACCGGCAAGCAAACGGGCGTATGGAAGACAGGGAAGGGCATTGCTAATGCGACGTTGTCGACCAGCGGTGATGAAATATATTTTGCGGACAAGCTGCATGGTACTGTGCGAATTTATACGACGGCCGGACAGCAAAAAGGCGAAATCAAGGTTGGACCCTCCCCATTTACGATGATGGAAGACAAAGCGCACGGTAAATTGTATGTGATGGATTTGCAGGATGCGAATATGAGGGAGATCGATTTGGCAACCAGCCAGGTGGTCCGTACGTTTCGCCTAAATGAATCGCCCATGGGAGGATTGCTTGCAGCCGACCGGGACGAGCTATGGATTGGCGGTCATGGTCGCGGTGATTTTCCGGAAGAGGAAGTGTCTGTATTCTCGAGTGAGACGGGACAAAAGCTGCGCAACGTTCATGCTCCTTTTATGCCGGTTGAATTCGTGCGATATGGCAAGGATACCCTATTTGTGCTAAGCCACGGGTCGAATACGCTTCGGCGAATCGCTATGGATACAGGGCAAAGCACTGGAGAACTTGCGTTAGGTGCCAATCCTTTTGGCATGGTAAGCGACGGTCAGCTTCTGTATATTACGAGTTATGAAAGCAATCAGATTTACGTGGTAGACCCGAAAATGATGCGCACGTTAAAGATACTGCGCGCTGGGGACGGACCGATTCAAATGTTTGTGCGGGAAGGTGACGGACAGTGAAGGGATATTCCCTGTTAATAGTGGATGATGAAGCGCAAATGCGCGAATTGATCTCCATGTATGCAGAGCGCGAGGGCTATCGCTGCACGGAGGCGGAGGATGGACAGCAGGCGCTTGAACTGCTTGCAAAGCGTACGTTTGATGTAATCATATTGGATGTAATGATGCCGAAGCTGGATGGTTTGTCATTCTGCAAAAAGGTAAGAGAGACATCGGACATCCCCATTATTTTCGTGACGGCGCGTGGGGGTGAAGTGGATAGGGTGACAGGACTTAAAATCGGGGCTGATGATTATCTGGTGAAACCGTTCAGTCCAAGAGAACTGCTTGCTCGCATCGAAGCCTTGCTCAGGCGGGTGCGCCCATCCACGGTCGTCTCTGAGGAGCTTGAGCGATATGGAGCACTTGAAATCGATACGAAAGGCCATGAAGCGCGGATAAACGGTACAGAGCTTTCTTTGACGCTTAAAGAGTTCGACCTGCTGACCTGTCTGGCGCGTCATCCAGGGCAAGTGTTGGACAGGGAGCGGTTGTTGGAGATGGTATGGGGATACGACTATTATGGTAATGCTCGAACGGTGGATACACACGTAAAGACGCTTAGAATGAAACTTGGTGAACATGCAGGACTCATCCAAACCGTGTGGGGCGTCGGGTATAAGTTTGAGGTGACAGCTTGAAGCGTATTTCTCTAAAGCTGAATCAAAAATTATGGCTGCTGGTCAGCTCCGGCGTTATCTTTACCGTACTTGTAACGTATGCTCTTACTCAGTATTTATATGAAAAGTTATATGTGCAGAACATCGGGGCATCGCTTACTTATCAAGGCGAGCGCATCGCAAAGATGTATGAGCGCGAGGGATTTACCCCTGCATTCCGCGCAACTGTAGATCGGATTAACGAGGCGTCTGAGGCAGAGATTTTTGTAACCGAAAACCCTCGTCAACTGGGAGCTTGTTTGCCGTTTGAAGTCGAATATGACGCTTTAATAACGGAAGAAGAGCGCAGTCGTTTGGTGGCTGGGTACACGGTGAGCAAAGTCGGATATGAAGGAAGATTTGGACGTCAAATTATGGCGGTCATTGTGCCGTTATTGGACGGTAAACGGCTCGAAGGCATTGTGTATTTGTATTTGCCGCTTGCAAGCATTACTGAAGCGGTTAGCGAGGTGCGCGATGTGATTCTGGTCAGCTCGCTTGTTTTCGTCCTGTTTTCCCTTTATATCGTAAGGCATCTTGTTAACCGGATGACTCGACCCTTGCGACAGATGGAACATGCCGCTTCTCGTATGGCTCTTGGCAATTTCAAAGAAAAATTCGCCGTCACATCAGAGGATGAGGTAGGTAACCTAGGCCTGGCGCTTAACCATATGGCATCCGCCTTGGAACAGGTGGACGCACAGCGAAGGGAATTTCTCGCTAATATTTCTCATGAATTGCGCACGCCGCTCAGCTACATTAAAGGTTACAGCGAAGCGATAATCGAAGGGGTGGCGGATGCTCCCGAACAGCGAGAACGCTATCTACACTTGATTCACCGCGAAGCGGGACGCATGGAGAGGCTTGTGCATGATTTGCTTGATTTGGCTCAATTGGAAGGTTCATCGTATCCGCTACGTATTACGCTTCTGCCGCTCGGTCAGCTAGTGGAGGATACATTAGAGAAGTTCAGACCGTTCATAGCGGAAAAAGGGGCTGTACTTACAGTAGATATAGACCCCGATGCGATTATTTTGGGGGACGAAGACCGATTGGAACAGGTAGTGCACAATCTATGTGATAATGCATTACGTCATTTGCCTGAAAAAGAAGGTGTGCTTCTTGTCCGCTTACATATTGATCGCTCGGCTGGTCAATGTGTGTTAGCTGTAACAGACAATGGATGCGGAATTCCGCCCGAAGAGGTCTCCCGTCTAGGAGAGAGATTCTACAGGGTTGATAAAGCGCGAACACGCAAGCACGGCGGCAGCGGACTCGGGCTTTCCATCGTTAAACAAATTGTGCACCTGCATAAAGGAACATTCGCAATCGAAAGTAAAAGGAAAGAAGGAACGACAGCAATCGTTCGATTGCCGCTGTATGAGGATGAATGAAAGGGAGAAGAGAAGAAGATGAAACGTTATCGAAATATATGTATCGGTTGGCTGGTGTTTATTCTACTGCTTGTCCTTGTCGGATGTGGGGGAGAAAGACAATCTGAAGAAAGGAAAGTTCCGGAGAAGCTGCAAGCGCAGTATACAGCTTCCCCTGCATCACCACAAGCGGGACAAGAGATCACGTTCTCTGTAGCAATAACACAGGGCGAAGAAAAAGTGAATGATGCTGAAGCTGTGAAATTCGAAATTTGGCATGAGGGACAAAAAGAAAAACATGCGATGGTACCTGCCAAAAAAACAGAAGATGGTGTCTACTCTGTTGTCCGATCGTTTAAGGAACCAGGAACCTACTATGTGATGTATCATATCGATGCGCGGGGTTTGCATAGCATGGCAAAACATAAAATCATCGTTAAATAAAAACAGGGGCAAGCGACTAACGCTTGCCTTTCCTGCGTTTGACCCGCCCGTATAGAAGGAAAACACGCACCCTCTTTTCTGCATTCTCATATTTTATAGAGGAAGGCAGACAAGGAGGCGTGTGATGAAGGTTTCGTATGTAGGCATCTTACTTAACCAATCTATGTACCGGGGAATCACGACCGGTCGAACAGAAACTGAAGTATTGGCTTTTTATGAAGAAGGAGCCCGGATGTACGGGCTAAAACCTTGCTACATTTGCCTGGATGACCTGCGTGCTCATCAGGCAACCGTGCCAGCTTTTGTTAAGAAAGGGAACGGATATCGCCGCGTACGCATTCCTGTTCCCCGCATTATCCATAATCGTGCGCTATTGTTTTCCACCCGTGAAAAAGAAAAGTTAAACCGGATAGCAGAAGCACGCTTCATCGTATTCAATCGCTGGAATCGCTACAGCAAATTATACATTCATTCCTTATTGTGGGCTGATCCTGAAATTCGTCCACATCTTGCCTATACTGTAAGCGGCACTGCGGAAAACGTTCGTCTAATGATGAAATCATATAATACATTATTTATTAAACCGAACAGTGGAAGTATTGGAGCTGGAATCATGAGAATAACGCGTACGGATAAAGGATGGAAGTTTTCATACGCTGTCCGGGTGAAGGGACGCAAACGCTGGAAGAGTATATTATTCACGGACACGTTGCCGGGGCATCTGCTTAAGAAATTGACTGCACGTAAGTACCATATTCAGGAGGCACTGTCGCTGGCTACGTATCGCGGCAATCCTTTTGATCTGCGTGTCTCTGTTCAGAAGGATGCCTCTGGAGACTGGCAGGTCACAGGGATGGTAGGTAAAGTGGCCCCAGCAGGACGATTTCTAAGCAATGTAGGGCAAGGAGGTAAGGTCCACAAGCTAGCTGATCTACTTGATGAGTATCCTAACTTGAAGGCAAAAGTGGTAGAACGTGACATTGGAGAATTTGCGTTGCGTGTCGTACGCCGGCTAGAAGAGTCGATCCCAGGGCTGGCGGATGTAGGGTTGGACATCGGGCTGACGAAGGAAGGTCTGCCGTTGTTCATCGAATGTAATGGACGCGATCAACGCTATGCATTTCGCAATGTACGTATGCTGAAAGAGTGGAAAGCGACGTATGCTAATCCGATGGGCTATGCCAAGTATTTGCTTGATAAATTGAAAACGAAAGGATAAAAAGGCAGCACCTTTTGGCGCTGCCTTTTTGTGTAGAGATATAAGGATATTTCAGCATTACTTCATTTCTTTTAATTCGGCAAAATTCAGCGGTTCAATCGGCGTAGTTGTATCCATATGTCCGAGGATAGTATCGACTTCCTTGCCGTCAATGAGTACTTTCATATTTTTGTACCCGAACTGGCTCAAGATCGTTGCCATTTCTTCAAGCAGGAATTGTTCACCTGACGAGCCGAGGTTCGCCTGTTTGATTTCCGGAGATAAGCTGATAACAGCCGTATTGCCTTCTTTTTTCAGCCATTGAACCTCTGCGTTTTTCGGCATGAGGGTTGTCAGCTCCTTATTTTGAGGGCCGTTCTTCCATGCCATCAGCGCAATGGTCGGCAGATTCTCTTCTTTTTTATATTTGATGGTGCGCGGCTCTTTGTATTGCTCCATCAGGTTAGCGTCGCTAAACACCAGCATAACTTTTTTTTCCTTAACTTCCTCTCCGTCTGTACTATTAGAAGACGGTCGCTCCTTTGAAGAAGGTTGCTCTGCAGATGGCTGCTTGCTGCTATTTGGCTCCTCTGTTGCAGGAGGTGGTTGTGTTGTTTCTCCATTGTTAGTGGTAGCAGGAGGTTGTTGTTGACCACTGCTTGGAACGTCTGAGGTGCACCCTGTAATAGCCAACATAGCCATAAGTGCGATAAATAAAAGTGCGCGAGGTAGTCTCATATGTATCCTTCCCTTCTGACTGAAATAAACTTAATTTCTATTCTTACACAATAAGTTACCAGAAAACACCTGCTGAAGTCCTAATCTCCCACTGTAGTTAGACGTTTGAAAATGAAAAATGGTGCACCTATTTGCAAATTTTTTGTGCTACAATGTAAATCGAATGAGAAGGTGGGAGATGACACAATGGAAAATTCATCTGTACTTTCAATTATGAAAGCGATCAGCGACGTGTTTCCACAAGAGACTTCTATTGCTATTGCGGACAAGTCGAAATTTATTTATTACCAGCCCAGCCGGGCTATTGATTTGAAAATTAAACCGGGTGACGACATTCATGAAGGGACACTAACGCGCAAAGCGCTTTCCCGAAAGCAGAAAATCGAACAACTGCTAGATCACAGTGTGTTTGGCGTACCGTATTACGCAATGAGCACACCCATCTTAAGCCAAGGAGACGCGGAAGGATGCATTACAGCCATCTTCCCGCCAACGGCAACGCCAGGCTTGCCGAAGCTTCCTCGCCATCATTTTCTTATCGGTAAAGGTGAAGACCGTTGGGTTCCAATTCCTTTGTCTGATATTCATTTTATCGAATCGGACAAAGGGAAGACATATTTGTATACAGAGCGCGGCATGTATGTAAATAAGTATAGCCTGATCGAGCTGGAAAATATTCTTCCACCTGATTTATTTGTTCGCTGTCACCGTGCCTATATGATCAATGTGTATTCCATTGATGAGATTCATCCGGATTTTCATTCTACTTTTATGTTAATTATGAATGATTCGGCTCGTACACGCGTGCCGGTCAGCCAGAAGTATGCCAGTGCATTTCGGCGACTGATGGGATTCTAAGGAAGGGGGCTCCCTTCCTTTTTTAATGGATAAGAAAACACATACCAGTGTAAAGCGCTTTCAATTTTATGGGAAAATAAAAAGTGTTTATCTGTATTTTTGCTGCTTCATTCCGTTAAATTCTGCTTTATCCCCTTTTTGCGGCAGAAGCATATGCGACGTGCTATTGTTTATATTACAAATTGTTAAAATAATAACGGTTTCATAAAGGGGCGTATTCGAATGTTCACGAAACGGTTACGAAATAAACTCATACAAGAACGTCTGGTCACCGCACAGGAGGCGGCCAGTTGGATACAGGATGGAATGACTCTCGGATTGAGCGGATTTACTCAGGCTGGAGATGCCAAGGCTGTTCCTCGCGCATTGGTAGAGCGGGTTAAAGAAACAGGAGAAAAATTAAAAGTTAATGTCTATACTGGTGCATCTCTCGGTTCCGAGGTAGACGGTATTATGGCTGAAGCTGGCATTATCAACCGCCGTCTTCCATTCCAGGCGGAAAAGCGGATGCGTAGCAAAATTAACAATGCCGATATCACGTATGTCGATCAGCACCTTTCCCATACGGCGGAGATGGTACGGGCAGGCACAATTGGCGCTATCGATGTGGCAATTGTGGAAGCGGTTGCGATTACGGAAGACGGCTCGATCATACCAACGACGTCAGTCGGAAATTCATCTATCTTCGTCGAATATGCTAAAGAGGTTATTGTAGAATTAAATATGGCGCAGCCTCTTTCGCTTGAAGGTGTGCATGACGTATACGATGCCGGTCCGCAGATAGAGCGTCAGCCTATTCCGCTAACATCGGTAGAGCAGCGCATCGGCACTCCAGCTATTCAAGTGCCGCTTGAAAAAATTAAGGGAGTAGTCGTGACGGAGGAGAAGGATACGTCATCCTCGATTGTTCAACCTGATGAAGAAACAGCTATCATGGCTGGTCATCTCATCGAATTTCTTCGTGGGGAAGTAAAAGCAGGACGCCTGCCGAATACGCTGGCACCGCTGCAGTCTGGTATCGGATCGGTTGCGAATGCGGTGTTCCATGGATTTCTCGCATCTGAATTCACAGACCTAGAAGTATATTCAGAAGTACTGCAGGATGCCGTATTCGACTTGCTTGATGCGGGCAAAATCCGATTTGCTTCCGGCTGTTCTATCATTTTGTCGCAAGAGAAAGGCGAGCGGGTGTTTTCTAACTTCGAATCATACAAAGACCGACTCGTTCTGCGGCCGCAGGAGATTTCCAACCACCCGGAAATCATTCGCCGTCTTGGCCTGATTGCGATTAATACGGCACTTGAGGTAGACATCTATGGTAACGTTAACTCGACTCATGTAATGGGGACTCATATGATGAACGGAATTGGTGGTTCTGGCGATTTTGCGCGCAATGCCCGTCTTGGCATTTTCGTCACCAAGTCTATCGCTAAGAATGGCAACATTTCAAGTGTAGTACCGTTCATATCGCATGTTGATCATACAGAGCATGACGTGGATGTAATTGTGACCGAACAGGGGATTGCCGACCTCCGCGGACTTTCCCCTCGTGAGCGCGCTCGTGCTATCATTGATAATTGCGCGCATCCGGATTATCGTCCGCAGCTCCGCGCATATTTTGAAGAAGCCTGTACACGCGGCGGACAAACGCCGCACGTGATGGAAAAAGCGTTCTCCTGGCATATCCGTTATCAACAGGAAGGTACAATGCTTGAGAACATAGCAACTGAAAAAAAAGCCGCGCACGTATAAAGTAAAACTTCCATCAGCGGGTGTTCTCTTCCTCCCACACTGATGGCTAGTCAAGTGGAGAGATATAGATAAAGAAACAGATAGCCGTCTTTTCCGAAGAGGAGAGGCGGCTATCTTTTTTCGTTCCTTTTTTCCTAACTTTCCTGTATAGTGGAAAAAGATGCTACGGTTAATGGGAGTTTGATTCATATGAAATACCAACAGGATGACATCTGTGATATGGGCCACTTGCCATCCGGAGTGCCTGCATCCTCTGCCATTCCGCATGCGGAAACGGCGGACGGGCTAACTTCGGAGCAGCTGGTGGAGGATGACGCGCCCGACGCGTTTTTCTTTCGCGCGCTGGAGCAAACAGGTATTCGCCTGAATGAGCCGCAGATTGAAGCGGTACGTACGACAGAAGGGCCAGTACTCATCAATGCCGGAGCTGGCAGTGGTAAAACAACGGTGCTAACCTGTCGTACTGCCTATCTGATGCTAGTTAAAGGTATCTCGCCGCGCAATATTGTACTGGTCACGTTTACCCGTCAGGCCGCTCGTCAAATGAAGGAACGGTTGCTTTCGATTCCAGGTGTAACGCAGGCAATGGTCAAACAAATTATCACAGGTACGTTTCATTCACTCGCACGGACGATTTATTTCCATAAGCTGACCGATCCACCGCGAATTATGAGTGAAAAGCAAAAAGAATTCATGATCGAGCAAATTACTAAAGAATTGGCGACAGGCGAACAATATGAACCTGAAACCCTCCTGTCGCTGCTTGCGTACCTAAAAAATAATTTGTTCATTGTAGGGGATACGTGGGTAACGGAAGAGGTAGAAGGCCTTAAAGACGATGCGCGACGCGTGCTCAAGCGCTATGAGTCGCACAAGCGGAAAAACAATCTTATCGACTATGAGGACTTGATTGCAGGCTGCATCGAGACATTACGTACCCATTCGGAATATCTATCTGCCTTGCAGCGTCGTATGGCCTACATCATGGTAGATGAATATCAAGATACAAACATCGCACAATATGAAATGATACGTATGCTTTCTGAAGCGTCCAATTTATGCGTAGTAGGAGATCCCGATCAGGCTATCTACGGTTGGCGCGGAGCAGAACCATCGATTATTCTGCGCTTTCCGGAGGAACATGCGGGGTGCACGCGTATTACGCTTGATATTAATTACCGTTCGCCGTCAGGCGTTGTTGGTCTGGGCAATGAGGTAATTCGTCATAACAGGAAGCGATTTAAGAAAGAACTAAGGGTGTTGCCAGGAGAAGCGGGCCTGCCCAAGTATTTTGCAACCCGATCCGTAGAGAAGGAAGCGGAAGCGGTGTTGGATCTCATTGAGCAATTAACAGGCTCGGGCGATTATACGCATAGTGACATCGCCGTGTTGTATCGTACGCACAGTACGGCACGTACACTATACGAAAAATTACTGCTGAGCGGCATTCCGTTCACGACGCATCGGGACGATCCGACATTCTATGAGCTGTCTACCATTCGCCCGGTGCTTGACTTTATGCGGCTTTCGATCGATCCGTATAATGAAGCGGCGCTAGAGAGCATCCTGCCATGCTTGTACATTAGCAAAGCCCGTTATATGAAGGAGATCCAAATTATATCCATTCAGCGGAGCGTATCGTATGTGGAAGCTTTGCGTCACTTAGAGGCTTTGCCGTCTTTCCAGCGTCGCCGCCTCATCGAGCAGGTAGATTGGCTTCATAGCATTGCACGGTTAAGCCCTTTGCAGGCGGTTAGAGAGATTCGCAATGACGCCGGAGGTGGATACGACAAGTTTCTCGGCAGCGAACAGAATGGAGCGGTCACGTACCATAAAGAGATGCTGCGCGACGACTTGTTCGAACTGGAGGAAGCAGTTAAAGCGTTCGGGACTGTAGCGGAATTTCTGTCATACGTTGATACGATTCTTATCCAGAAAGAAACGCGTAAGAAGACGCAGCAGACGGGTCATGGGGTCACGTTACAGACGATCCACAGCGCTAAAGGTTTGGAGTATCCGGTTGTCATTCTTATCGGGGCAATCGACGGTGTACTGCCTCATAGCATTGCGGTCGATCCGGAAGAGAAGCCGGACTTCTGGTTGCATAAAAAAAGCGAAGAAAAAAAGGACGAGGCAATAGAGGAGGAGCGCCGTTTGGCCTATGTTGCGGTAACGCGCGCGATGAAGGAGTTATATATCAGTTCCCCTCAATATTTCCGCGGTAAGCCGGCCGGGCTTTCGCCTCTCCTGTTGGACGCATTCAGCGGAGCGGCACAGGCCCCATCGACCGGTTAATGAAGAAGGAGGATTATAGAGTGAAACCTGAAGCAGGTATGCAAGTAACGGCAACAATTGAACGGCAGGCACCATTCGGCTATTTTTTATCAGTAGAAGGACAAGACATTCTCCTGCATCAGAGCGATGCGGAAGGAGAGCTGGAAATCGGCGAGCAGGTCGAAGTATTCCTGTACCACGATCATCAGGATCGGATCGCAGCCACGCAGCACGAACCGTATATTACACTGGGGGAATTCGGCTGGCTTGAAGTCAAAGATGTGCATCCACGTATGGGTGTGTTTCTAGATAACGGGATTCGTAAAGACTTGTTGCTTCCGGCAGATCAGTTGCCTGAAATCAAAAGCAAGTGGCCACGTTCAGGTGATCGCGTATACGTAGAGCTTGAACACGACAAACAAGGGCGTATGCTGGCTGTACTCGGCCGGGAAGAGAACTTTGAACAAATCGCCGTACCGGCAGAGCAAGATAGCTTCAATAAAGATATTACAGGCTACGTATATAAAGTCATTAAGATCGGCGCATTTCTACTGACCGAAGGACAGCATCTTGCCTTCATTCACCGTGACGAAACGGACGAACCGTTACGTGTCGGACAGCGAGTGGAAGGGCGCATCTCTAAAGTTAGGGATGACGGAAGAGTAAATGTAACGACGAAGCTGCGAAAAGAAGTCAGCTACAGTCAGGATGCCGAGATGATTTACGATTACATTAAGAACCGGGGCGGTCGTATGCCCTATACGGATAAGACAGACCCGGATATTATCAAAGAGAAATTCGGGATCAGCAAAGCTGCATTCAAGCGTGCGCTCGGTAAGCTAATGAAAGAAAGACGAGCTCACCAGGAAGAAGGCTGGACCATTCTGTCCGAAAAAAATAGTAAAAAAAGCGCTGAATAATTGTGTTCAGCGCTTTTTTTACATAAAAACTTGAATATTCAGTAAAAATATGTGTACAATTAAGTAACGGATATTATCACTATAAATAATGTATAAACAGAATAAAAATTACATCTCCATGTTTATTATGCGACATAAACCGGGTAAAGTGTTCGAAATCATATAGCATACGAAATCCTGAGCGAATACATATGCAGAAATGCTAGAAAGGAAGGATGGCAGAACATGCTGTATTATGATGACAAGTCCCAGGTGAAGAAATGGGAGCGCCTGTCGCTTCTTAGAGCTCAAGTACGCTATATGGAGAACCAATGGCCGGAAACGAACATACAGGAAGAACGCCCAACGGTGCTTGAAGAGATGCGTAATGGCGAAACGGTGGATATTAATGCAATTCATATCGGAGTATCTTGGCAACAGGCTCACGACGTAAACCGTGAAATTTTCCGTCGTATCGGTATGGATGCCTACCGTGATACGTATAGATAATGTCCTGTACGCTTTGTACAGGGCATTTTTAGTAGGATACAAAAAAAGTTAGCACATTTTTAATTCTTTGTCATACTCTTTGTAGAAGAAACGGTTTAATCATCAATGATTTTGGGTATGTATAGGAAGCCGTTATTTTATTTGTAAATAAAGATAAAAGAGGGAGGGTGATATGATGTACTACGTAGTGTACGAGACAATTTCCTTGTTCGGGAAATCGAACGATCATAACGTAGCCGCATTTGAAACACTGGGAGAAGCACGTGATTTCGCACAAGAAGTCACCGGGCAAGGCTCTCCAAAAGTAACCATCGCCCAGGAAATAGGTATGGGTGATAAAGAAGACCGGCTGGCGAATTAAGCCAATAAAGTGAAACTTCACTCGTGGGGGTTCATCCCTTACTTGAGTGTTAGCTGAACGTATCGGACCTTTATAAGCGGTTTATCCTGCTTACATTTCCTCGATTTCTACCATCCTCAAGCCGGGGGGCTTACGCTCGTTAAGGCGGGATAAACTAGGGGACAGGGCTTGCCTTACAGCGGCCCTTTTTCCATGTAAAATAAGACAAATGTTTAGAAGATGAAGAAAGCGGGTAAATCTCTCCTAACTGAAGCGATAGACTTTGATGCAGAGGAGTAGATGAACATGGTACATGGACGTTTGCTTTACTTCAACAAACACTCGGTCGTCCGAAGAAAGAGATGATGCAGCTATGCGTCCAGGTAAGGTTATTACGTATCAGCTATCGGATGAAGAATTGGCGAAATACCGCAATCTACCGCCGGTTGAGGGCAAGCGGAGCATTTCTCTTCCCTACCGGAAAAAGAAAAAATAAGAATCAAATCCCCGTCGTCGAGGCGGGGATTTTTAGTATAAAAATGGCGAATGCTCACATTTTGCTCACCTTTAGTCTGCTAAAGTGCTCGGAGGGGGTGTTTTGCGGCTATTCTTCATGGCAATTTCCAAATTAGCAGCCAAGTCTTTCTGCATATCTGGTAGGACATGAGAGTACGTGTCTAATGTAATCGTGACACTAGCATGCCCCATCCGTTCGGAAACCAGCTTTGGATTTCCTCCCATACGAAGCAGGATCGTTGTGTGCGTATGACGTAAATCATGAAAACGAATGACCGGTAGACCAGCATGCTTTGTTTGCTTCTGGAAGTAGTCATTCATTGTATTGGGCTCTACTGGCGTTCCGATTGGGGTAGCTACAACTGAATCAAGATTTTTATAGGTGTTACCCAGGCGAAGTTTCTGCCCGTTTTGTTCGGTTTTGTGCTTCTTTAGACAATTGACTACAAAAGGGGGGAGAGAAATTACGCGGTGTGCAGCCTTTGTTTTAATCTGATTTGATACATCGACAAATTCTTGTGGTGAGAGGGAAGAAAAGAAGGAGGGGGCGGTGGGCGGGAGCTGCACATGAGCTTGGGCAACATGAGCCGCAGAGGAAACTGTTATGACAACGCCTGCATCGAATCTTTTCACAGTATACTGAAGAAAGAACTTGTGTATCTCATGGACTGGCTTTGGTGGATAGTTGTTCCTCCTGACCTTTGGGATTAGATTTATTAAGCTACTTGTGTATAGGTGTTGGTGTGGTAAGTGGATACCAGGGCACGAAGAAGACCCCACCGGCTTAGGCGAGGCCACTGAAAAAGTCCTCTTGACCTAAAAAAGGTATCATCCCTCCATTTGTGAGGAGATTATACCTTTTTTCTGTATAATCAAGGTATCAATTTATGCGGGTGGTTACGATGATTCAAAAACAACAATCCATGATCTTCAGTCCGTTTATGGCTATTTATGATTTGGTCATTCCAAAGGATAACCTGTTGCGAAAAATTAACGAACTGATCGACTTCTCTTTTTTATATGACGAGCTTAAAGATAAATATTGCCTTGATAACGGTCGAAACGCCATCGACCCGATTCGTATGTTCAAATATTTATTGTTGAAGTCGATCTATGACTTGTCTGATGTCGACGTGGTTGAACGTTCGAAATATGACATGTCTTTTAAGTATTTTCTTCAAATGGCGCCTGAAGAGTCTGTGATTGAATCAAGTTCATTGACCAAGTTTCGGAAACTGCGTTTAAAAGATATCGACCTTTTGGATATGTTGATCAATAAGACTGTAGAAATCGCCATTGAAAAGGGGATTATCAAAAGTAAAGCCATTATCGTCGATGCCACTCATACGAAAGCTCGGTACAATCAGAAGTCCCCTAAAGAAATCCTGATGGATCACTCAAAAAAGTTGAGAAAAGTCGTATATACCCTAGATGAAACCATGAAAAACAAGTTCCCCGCCAAAAACGCAACGAATGTATTGGAAGATGAGATCGACTACTGTCAAAAGCTTATTGACGTGATCGAAAAGGAAGGCAGTATTTCCGAGTATCCAAAAGTAAAGGAACAGGTAAACCGTCTTAAAGAAGTCGTCGCTGATGATATCGAACCGTTGCCGATCTCAGAAGATCAAGATGCAAAGGTGGGGCATAAAAGTGCGGATTCTTCGTTTTTTGGATACAAAACACACATAGCCATGAGTGAAGAACGGCTGATCACGGCCGCAACCATTACGACCGGTGAAAAAAATGACGGAAAACAATTACAGACGTTAGTTGAAAAAAGTGTGGCAGCTGGCATGGAGATTGAAACCGTAATTGGTGATACTGCTTATTCGGAAAAAGGAAATATTGAATATAGTCAGGAGAACGATATCAAATTAGTCGCTAAATTAAATCCTTCCGTTACACAAGGGAATCGAAAGAAGGAAGATGAATTTGAATTCAATAAAGATGCAGGAATGTATGTATGTAAAGCAGGACATATGGCGATCCGGAAAGCTCGACAAGGAAAAAAAGGGGTAGGTAAAAATCAAAAAAATACGTACTATTTTGATATTGAAAGGTGTAAGCGATGTTCCTTTAAAGAAGGATGTTATAAAGAAGGAGCCAAAAGCAAGAGTTATTCTGTTAGTATTAAATCCAACGAACATGTAGAACAGGAAAAATTTCAAGAAAGTGAGTATTTTAAAGAAAAATCGAAAGAACGATATAAAATTGAAGCTAAAAATAGTGAGTTAAAGCACCGACACGGGTATGATGTGGCGTCATCCTCGGGTCTTATTGGTATGGAATTACAAGGGGCAATGGCTATATTTACAGTGAATTTGAAAAGGATATTGAAACTAATGGGTTAAAAGCGAGAGATACAGCTAGTGATAACGGGGAAAAAGACGACTCTGCATTCAAATACTGAATTAGAGTCGTCTTTTTTGATGAATCAATTTAGTTACTCTAAAAAACGCTAGTTTTTCAGTGGCCTCGCTTAGGCTGGGGGGGCTGTTTTTAGGTGCAAAATATGGTAGAAATGGTTGTTCAACTCGCCTATAACTTACTTAGCTGGGCAATCAAAATTAAACAGTTGAATTGGGCAATCAGACTTGGATTTAGATTGCTCAACCGGTACCCCTTTATTGTTATTACCAAGAACTTGTTGAACTAAGTTATTTAGATCTCCATTATTAGCGGAATTCAATTGGTGTGCTGCAGTTGTAGAACCGAAGTTTTGTGCTCCGTTTACGAATGGGCAGTTGGTTGCCGCACTTGCGCTCCCTGCACCAAAGGTTAGTAGAGATGCACCAAGAATAGTGACGGTTGCTAGTAGTTTTTTCATTTGACCACTCCTAAACTAAAATGTATTGTTTGCTAACACATGTTCCATCCTAACATATATACAAACGAATTTCGGGTGGTAAATGTTGTGAATTATCTGTTGATTGTTATTAGAGTAAGCGTCAAATATTTCACACCTGCCATTTCAGGGCGAGAGGATATCCCTATTGTTCTCTATGATTATCAGCCCACAAGAGCAGGAGAACATCCGAAGCGTTTTTTAACTCGTTTTCAAGGGTATTTACAAGTAGATGGATATAGTGGTTATCATCAAATACCGGATGTCACTCTTGTGGGATGTTGGACGCATGCCAGACGAAAGTTTGATGAAGCCTTAAAGGCTTTACCTGATTCACAGAAGGGGAAAAAAGTGAAGGCGAGCGAAGGTTTACACTTCTGTAATCAACTCTATTAAAGAAGGTTATACATCAACCATTTTCTATTATCATTTAACGTATATATGGTTTTTTAGCCATTGTCTGAAATACTGCAACTGTTCCTGAGTATGGAAATAGTGTTCTCCGTTCTCCATTACTTGCAAATTACAGTTAAAGCGTTTAGCAAATTCAGATACAATGTCAAACTCACATAAGTTATCTTCTGAACCATAGAGAATTGAAGTCGGATTATTCCAAGCAACAATAGGATGTTCTTTCACATAACAGTAGTAATCCCAATAGAGAGTTTGTCCAATAGGTGTGGAAATTTCTTTCTCTATTTTTAGTCTACTCTCACTTACGTTAAACCATGTCATCATATTATTTATTATACGTTCCATATTTACCACAGGAGAGAGAAACAAGCACTGCTTCAACGGCTCATGGCTATATTCTAATAGACTAAAATACGCTCCCATGCTACAAGCAAAAATGCTTATATTATTTGATAACGATTTTGCATAGGTCATAATTGTATTAAGGTCTTGAACACAGTTTTGAACTTTACAAAGATAAGTATCATCCTTACGGTCACCATGTTGAGGCAAATCAAAACTAAGAACTTGATAACCTACTGCTGTTGCTTCTTCTGCAAATACAATAATCGAGTCATCTGCCTTATTTGACATGTTACCATGCACAACTATAAATAACTTATCTGATTTGTCTCCCCACAAAATTATCGGAATATTATCTATCTTTAAATTATGTCTTATCATTACATCTATCCTCCATGAAATATAAATAATTCATGATTCCTAAAATTCAAGTGTGTACTAAATTAGAGAGTGCTTATATGATAGTTATAACAATGATTCCATTATAATGTATATATCTAAATAAATATTGGCTCTCTTTCTTTAAAATCTGTTATTCTTGTATAAGCGTGGATTACATTGCATTGAACCATAAAGTTCTTGATTTTAACAACTTCTTTGTCAGTTTCTATTATATGAAGTTTTTATTCGTCTAATCTATATACCCATCTTGATAAGTCGCAGAGGCGCAAGAATCTTGATGGTGAGATAAAGCCATGTCTTAAGGCTGAAATAAGTGTCGAAGACATAAATGAAAAGTAATGGCGAAAAATAAGAAGGAGCTTGTCGCGGCGTAACAGCTCCTAGAAATCCTCCGTCCCCCCTTAACTTACGCTCTACATTGTAAATGTGCTAAGTAAAGACGGCCATACGGAAAATTTCTCACGGCAGGAGGGACATAATGTTTCCCCCGCTAAATAATACAGATGCCTAACCAATGTTTGCTCCCCGATCGCTTCCGCTTGCTCCGCTAATGTTCGTATTTCTTCATCTGCAAATGACGTGACCGGAACGATTACATAGGGTTCCTGGCCAGTGTGAAAGACGGGATCGCGTTCATAGACTTGAAGGATTTCTGCAGAATTATCTTCATGAGGCCAGATGAATACATCTTCTTCGCAGGCCGGACACACGGCCACATACTCATCACAGTTAATAAAAGTCATCAACATATTGGCAAGAATATACGAACCCCGATAAGCGGCATCCGCAACAAGAATAAAATGTTTCTCCATCTCATCGATGGAATGATGGGCTGTATAGGAGAATACTTCCTTTGTAAGCGCCTTGAGCTTCCCAATGGCCTCTAAATATTCACGATACAATTCAGTACAGACAGAGTTGCCTACATCCTCAACCAGTTCAGCCCAAGATTCTGGAAATAGCTCCCCATCGCGCTCATTACGGCTTGCCTCGATTATACCGCAATTTACAAACAGCTCTTTGCGCACTTCAGCATCAGATGTAGAACATGCTATTTGTGCCAAAAATGGCATCGCTGCATATGTAGCCGTATATATTGTATTTTGATGGAACAAGTACTCCTGAAAGAGTTCGTCAAAAATCTCCTGGCTATATTGTTGCATTAGCTGCTGCAATAACACAGGTACGTTGTCTGCGGAACTATACGGTCCTGTTAGCTTTCCCCATACATCGCTATTCCACTTAAGCAAGCTTTCCCTCCGTTCATAAATCAGGCCCAAGCCTCTTCATCATTTCCCCATGAACCGGCATCAATGTTCATTAGGTGACGAGCGAATCCAATGGCACATCATTTAATACACGTTGGACGAGTTTTCTTCTTGAAAAATTTTGTACACGCATCAGCCATTTGTTTGACTGTAATAACCATTGCACTTGCTAAAACTACTTCTATGCCATGAACATTCTCGTAAAAGGTAATCGTTTCGTCCCTAATATTGTCATCACCGTAAGAAGCAAAAGTTCCCTTTTGTTCACAATCTAAAAATTACAACACACAATAGTTCATTTGTCGAATTCTTAATCGCGATTTATATCTATTTAAATATTATTGTAAACAAATTACTAGCACCCTATTTATACCATATAAAAGTAGGGTTTACAATCATTACATAGTTACTTTGACTTATTATATGCTTTGATGTTGCTAGAAGTAACTATCACAAAAACAGGGTAGATATTGTCATAAAACGCAGACTTATTAGAGGAATGGAGAATTGAGTCAACGAAAGATACGCTTGTTTTCAATAAGGGATGGAAGGATTTGGGCGTGCTGATTCAAACGGAGAGCGACGAGGTATTTCTCTGTTAAGAAGGTGCTGGCTATGTAGCCAGTAAATGAAAAGAGAGTGGGTTAAATGCACAGATGACGGAGCTTTTTTTATATAAAGGCTCTGTTAGACGTTAGTGTTGATCTTTTAGAAAAATAAAAAAGGGCCATTTTAGCCCTTATGATTTATCTCTTGTTCAATTCATGCTCCTGTTAATTCCTCCTCAAGAAAAGTTGCTACATCATTCCAAGCTTCTATTGGTGAACTTTTTTCATATTCAAATACTCCAAAATTCACATTAGCATCTGGTTCATCTTCATAAAGTGAAAATTCTCGTATTAATCTACCCTTTTCTATTACTATAAGCTCTGCATTAAAATCTTCATCATAGTAAGCGTATGTAACAGAACTATCTTTTGCGAGTTCCATCCAAGATTCATTTGATAATCCAAAAAACGTTTGTCCTTCAAGGTCTATAAAGTGTGTCCATCCATCTTCAGATTCAGACAAGCACACTGATTCATTATAAAAATTCCCATTTTCGTCCCGTTGAAAATTTATATCCTTATTCATCCAATCGCAATAACGCTTTTTAGCTTCTTCTAATGATAAATTTATTTTAAAACAACACTCTCTCATTTTGATTTACCACCCTCATTTTTCTTTTCGACAGTTGTTTTTTCCAATATTTACACCCTACTAACGTTAGCTTAATAAAAAAACAACATTCTTTAACAGAACTTTTATATAAAGGCTATGTTAAATGCTAATGTTGATAATCAGATAAAATTAAAGGAAACCCGACTATAAAGGGTTTCCAATCCTTGTTCAACTAACATTGATAAGTACACCAAAAGACCTTATCAACTATTGGCTGGAAGTCGGACACTTTTATGAAATTTAGCAAAATGTTTGTTTCATTTGTTCCAACATATTCATTTTCATCTACATTATAATATTGAATTACCTCAACTTTATAAACTCCATTTTCTATATCAATTTTATAATTGGAGCAATTTTTATCAGGTACTTTTTCATCTTCAAACTGAGCAGCCATCGTAAGACAATCATAATCAACCAAATATAATTTATTCTCTGTTACTTTTATATACCCTACAGCCTTACGAAAACATGGATGAGTAATCTCTTCAGTTCCTATCTTCACGTCAACACTCCAAGAATGCTCTATTCCTTCTTCTGTCATTTTAAACACCAAAATATGTCCCTGTTTCATTTCATTCCCAAAGTGTTGCAAGAGAATATCATCTAACTCCCAATCTTCATTCACAAATGATTTGTATTTATCAGCATTAACTACTCCAATAAAATTGGTATCACCAAAATTCATACAAAACTTCATTGGTATCCTCCATTTTTTACCTCAGAATAAAAATCATAATATATATTCGTATCAATTTTACTAAATCCTTGTCCAACTAATGAAAAAGACATCAAATATCAACATTCACCTTTAACAGAGCCTATATAAAAAAGGAAATTCTCCGCAGAGGGCTATTTATCCAGCGTATCAAATGGCTGGTACTTTTTTCTTGTCGTTTCCAATTCCTTTTTCTTTTCCTCCAGGTCTGTTTTTAAAAACAAGCTGTCTTTTAGCATCTTCTTAATTGGGAGTAACTTTCCATCCTTGATGAGCTGGCTAAGTCGTTCACGACTAATTTCCAAAAACTCAATCGTTTCTGCGGAATTTAATACCTCTTCAGTAACAAATCGCCTGAGATCTTCCCTTGTCTCGAAATGATACGCTATACCTTTCACCTTTTTGTTTATTGTGTTTTCCTTAATGCCGCAGTAATCCATAAGTAAGCAACGGCTACGATAAGAATAATCTGTTGCCATGTTAATTGTTCGGGAGAATATGTGACAGCAAGGGCTAAACCAAGAGCGCCACGTAGGGATACAAGATTTCTCATGCATGTTTTTAGTCTTTTCATAGTCCACTTAGAGTGGAAGGAAAGGAAGAAGGCCTTGCATTTCTTCTTCCTCCCTGTGTTAGCTACTTGCGACGTTTACCTTGCAAAATTAGCTGTTTTTAAGCGATTTTTCTTCATTTATAGTAAATCCTTGCTTTACTTCAACAAACACTCAGTCGTCTCTAAGGAAGAAAGAGATGATGCAGTTATGTGTCCAGGTAAGGTTATTATGTATCAGCTATCGGATGAAGAATTAGCGAAATACCGCAATCTACCACCAGTTGAGGACAAACGGAGCATTTCTCTTCCATACCGGAAAAAGAAAAAATAAGAATCAAATTCCCGTCGTCGAGGCGGGGATTTTTAGCATAAAAATAGCGATTGACCACATCTTGACCACCTTTAGTCAACTAAAGTAATTTTTGTCTGGCTTTTATAGCTGCAATTTCTGCTTCTTCAAGCGTATCGAATTGACCGATATGATGTTGTTTTCCTTCCACCATGATACGGACACGATACTTATTTACAATAAGGTCGATATTCACCGTCTTTTTTGTACGAGAAATAAACCATGTTCCTGGTATGCTGCTTACCTGTTCAAAATCAGCAGTATCAATGAGGGTTTGTCGCTGGCTCCCTTCTCGGCTTTCATAATAAATAATGGTCGTTCTGTCGGATTGATGAACAAATTTTATAAAGGCTCTGATAAATTGACTATCAGTAGATTGTTCTAAAATATGGTATGATTACATGGTTGTAAAATGGCATGAAAATAGGTTTATAAAAATGGGGGATGTTAATTATGAGGGTTGTAAACGCGACAATGGATGACCTAAACGGATGGTTAGAATTAGCCTCTGAAGTCGAATACCTATTTGGACCAATGGTAAGTGATCCAAATTTTATTCAGGTATTAGAGAAGAATATAAATCAAAATAGTGCATTTTGTGTGAGGGAAAACGATGGATTACCTGGATCTAGATTGCTCGGTGGGATTTTATTTTCAGCATCAAATGCTCCAAGATATAAGGTTGGGTGGTTATCCGTTTCAGCGCAAGCGAGAAATAAAGGAATAGCAACAGCATTGCTAAGACATATTTTGAAACTTATTGATGTTCCAGCAGAAGTAGTAGTTACTACATTTGGTTATGATATTCCTGATGGGCAACCTGCAAGAAAGCTGTACCAGAAGTTTGGCTTCGTTCCATTAGACGAGTTGATTCCAAATGGCCCAGAAGGAGGTAGTCGTCAAAAATTTAAATTGGTTGTTACTTAGGTTGGTTTTAACTAACGTGTCTAAAAGAATCTACCTTTGTAAAATTCGGCTTTTAGCATGATGTCAGAAACAAGGCTTTGAAAGTCAATTTTTCTCCAATTTCCTATTCAGTTCCAAGAAACGAAGCCAAAATAAATAGTTATCCAAGTATTGTGTAGCCACACCAACACAAATCTGTTCATTACTAACACCTCGTTTTTGGGCTGAACCATCGCGTTTTCGTGATTTATGGTGTGCAATGCTACCTTTTTTGCCCTTATCACTTTCTACAATGCCTCGAAGTTGATTGTGACCAATAAAACAAATAGCATTCAAAATTTTACGTCTCCAATAGAAGGCAGTGAATACGTGAATCTCTAACTCTTGTGCAATTTTGGGTAACGACTTCCCATTATTTTCAACCATCATTTCAAAATAGCGAAGCCATTTATGAGGATGATGTGTGCCAGAAAGTGAACTTTCACTCCTATCGTTAACGGTCTTACCGCAATCCTTGCACAAATAGCACTGCCGCGAGCGATACTTTCCGTTTCGTTTCAAACTCAGACTCCCACAGTGAATACAAGCTAATCCGTTACTAAATCGAACTCCTCGAATGTTTTCAACCATGCTTATGATGTTGGTTTTCTGTTCTGGGTACAACGTATCTTTTATGGCATCATACAATTTTGCCTTTTCCGCCTGGAGCATATCGTAAAATTTTCTTAAAATTCTGTCTATTATAAGTAAATAAGAATTTTTGTATTAATTTATACTATTATTATAACAAAATTTAGACTGAGTTCGTCTTTTAGCAACCATATTTTAGAAATAAGCCTTTATGAAAGTAGTTTTAATAAAGGTACGTAATACTAAAACCATGATAAGAAAAATATGCTTAGGAGGTATCACGTATCTTTTACAGAGCCGATAACTACTCTATATAGGATGAGAGCGCTAGAAAACGAAGGCGATGACATTGAGGGATATATTAAATGAACTAGCTTTTAATGGAAGAAATACGATTATTCCAGACCTTTGTTTGGTCATGCATGATGATATTGTAGAGCCATATATTAACGACGATATTATAGAAACTATTTTTTATATAGCAGAGCGAAACGGACTTGAGGACGGATTGTATGAACTTGTTAGAGGTATACCCAAGATGTTACCCGATGCTGAATTTTGTGCAAAAAGAATACACAAGACACTGATGAACTCAGAGGGGTTAATCATACCGTACATACATGCATTGAACAAAACCGATGAATCTATTAAACAACTCATAATTGACATTCTACATGAAATAAAAGAGGAACAACCAGATAGATTTTCAGAAAAGGTGAAGATGATTGTAGAACAATTAGAGCCTATTAAATAAACAAGATGGTATCAAGAATCACTTTTTTATTAAGTAGTATAGTTTTTTAATCAGAGGTTTTGCTAAAGTTTATTGTTGATTTTCAATGAAAAATATCTCAATAGAACAGGAACGGAAAATGAAAAAATTAATTAGCATTAGACTGGCAAGTAATATAATAATCGCCATTAATGCAATAGCAATTTTGATGCATGTCCTGATACTTCTAAAGATTGTACCATATGATTTCGTATGGGGAGGACGATTAAAGAGTGAAGCAAATGTAATCATCTTTGAAAGCATATCGTTAGTTGTGCAAATACTATTTATTTTAATTATTGCTGTAAAAGCAGGGTATGTTTTCAAAGGAAAGTTCAAAAGAACTTTGAATGTCGGTATATGGATAATGTTTGGACTTATAGTGCTTAATACAATAGGCAATTTAGCTTCAAACTCTGGCTTGGAAACAATGGTAATGACGCCATTAACCAGTGTGCTTGCACTTTTGGTATTCCGATTAGCAATTGAAAAGTAAAATTAGCTTAATACCGAATATACGATATTTTTCCTTTGGTTAAAAATCAATAACAAGCGATAACAGAGCCTAATCAGAAAAGAATTTTGAAAAAAGCGGGAAAATCATCCGCTTTTTCTATTTGTACAAGTCTTCCTATATTTTCAGTATCAATGTTTTGTCTTCCTTATGCTTGAGGATAGTCATTGAAAAAGACTGACATCATCCTATTTTACTTACTGTTTATACTCCACATATTCAATTATGGTTCCATCAGGATGTCTTATCGTCATATTTTTACTTGTAGGTACTTCTCTAATATCGCGAATGATTTCACTCCCTTGATCTAGTAGGTGTGTCCGAAATTCCAGGATGGAATCAACTACGCAAGTTGCCTTTGTTTCACGAAACGGAGCTAGAGCCTCTTCTGAACCTGCAAGCAGAAGAAAATCCCCAATACCAGCCAATTCCAAATGAACAGCCGGATAAGTAAAGCGTAATGAAGGCTTCGTATTTAGCAGTTGTTCATAAAAAGCAAGTGCGCTATTTATGTCTTCTACATATAAACGTGTAAAGGTTTTAATGATTTTCAAGGTAAATCCTCCTATCTAAAGTTACATAGAGTTTCCCTTAATTATACTAAACTTCTGGAATTTAGAAAGAATATATAGGAAAATAGATACATATATAGTAAATTTGTGTTAGATAGTATGAAGTTAGTAACATATAAACGGAAAAAGGGGGAGGTCAATGGAGTACATTTTACTAGGGAGTATTCTCCTGCTTTTATTTATTCTCTCCAAAAGTAAGTTGGCTAAAAAGAAAAAAAGGAAGCGTCATGAAGTTTTATCTCAACCAGAAGACAAAATCCAACAAAAAGGAAGAATAGGAGAGATGGTTGTCCAGGATATTCTTTCTCGACTTGGGAATGAATACATAGGCTTTCACGATATTATGATCCAAGGCAATAACGGCAATACAGCTCAAATCGACCATATTGTTTTTTCTCCTTACGGAATCTTCGTGATTGAAACAAAAGCTTATAGTGGTTATATCAAAGGATATGAAGGTGCAAAAAACTGGGTTCAGTTTTTGAAAAAACAGCAGCGGTATGAGTTCTATAATCCAATTAAGCAGAATGAACAACACATCAAAGCATTACGAACTGTACTGAACGATTCAGCTAGTATGTTGCCAATTGTCTCTATCATTGTGTTTGTTGGAACAAAAAGCATAGAAGTAGAAGCAACAAGAGCGATTGTAATACGAGAAAGCGAACTTCTAACAGTCATTCGAAACCACGTAAACGAAAAATTGACCATGCAACAGACCTATGAGATGGTAGATGTGTTGCAGAAGATGAATATTATTAGTGAGACAATGCGAGAGCAGCATATCAAAGACATTCAAAAGCGTGGTGAGCAGGTAGAGAATGGGATATGTCCGAACTGTGGAGGAGCTTTAGTGGAACGTATCGGAAAGTATGGAATATTTTTTGGGTGTTCTGGCTACCCACGCTGTAAGTTTAAAGTCAGCGCGAAACACAATAAAGAGGCAATTAAGTCATGACATATTGGCTTTTATGGATATACAGAAAGCAGAATGTCTTTGTTTGTAAGAGAGCTTATACAAGAGCACAAAATTAAGTATCAACCTTCTACAGGTGAATGTTTGAGGAGTGAAATGACCTGAGAACATTGTGTATTGTCCCTTGTGGCAATAAGAAAATTTGGGAGAAGGATATAAATGCTGGTCCAACACAAGCTAAAAATGTATACATAGGCTCGTTTGCTAAAAAATGCAGAGAATATGCTCAAAGGTTTTATGCTGATTCTTGGGTAATCTTATCAGCCAAATATGGCTTTCTCTTTCCAGATGATATTATCGAGGGACCTTATAATGTTACGTTTAATAAAAAGAGTACAAGTCCTATTACTATTGAAGAATTATCTATTCAGGCAAAGAGAAAACAATTAAGTGAATTTAATGAAATAGTAGTTGTAGGCGGGAGAAATTATGTAAAAATAGCCAAGGAAGTGTTTCAAGGAAAAAAGATTACTGAACCATTGTCCAGTTGCGCAGGGATGGGGTTTATGATGAAAAAACTTAAGAGTGCTATTGACCATAATACCCTAATTGAGTAGACAGAAAGGGTAACAATGATGAATTTACGTGCTGTGAAGTAGGAAATCGGTGCCCACCGGGGAGACTCGGTGGGTGGCCTTATGACACAGGTGCACATTGTGAAAAGTAAGGATTTAAGCTGTTGGTTTTTTAATCATCAAGAAAGCTTTTTTCGCTAAATAATAAATCAACATCCCATCTACTAATTGAAAGAACAAAATAAGAATGGATGTATCTAGGCTGGCAGTATATCCAAGGGCGACTTCATTCTTTAGATGGCTACTTTCTCTATAGGCATCTATCATTTGCGGTTGATAAAAATATGTGTTCAAAAACCCCCTACCTACATCAAAAAGAAAAAACAGAATGTTGAGTGCGATGGAGAAAATCAATGCATGCAGAAAGGATTTCATAAATAAGCCAACTCCTTATGTTCCTTTGAGGTAAATACTAACAGTTCAATTCATTAATGACTAGTTAAATGAATTTGCAATAAAAAGGCCGACATAGATCAGCAATTGAAAGTTGATTTGAGTTAAATTCATTTGAACGGGATTGGCTAAAGTAGATTAGAAGAAGCATAAAATGTTTGTGCAATACATGTTTCTCCGTCCTCTACTATGACTTTTTCCGTATATAGCAGATTATATTTTCGATAAAAAGCTTTCCAAAATTGAATAGCGGGTTGGTTCTGTTCTAGTTGTAGAACATAGTAGCTTCCAGGAAAGGATGAAAGCAATTGTTTAACAGCCTCTTTCCCTAAGCCCCGACCTCTATATCTATTTAACAAGAATAGATCATTAATGCAGTATTCGAGTTTATTATTTTTTATTGTCTTAACAAAGAGGATAAATCCAATGATTTGGTTTTCTAACATAATAAAAAAGGGAGTTAAGTTTGATTCTACAAAAAAACACTCTAGATTTTCATAGATAAATACACCTTGATCATTGATAGAGAGTTGGTTTGTATATGTTGATAAATCATGAAGATACAGATGGATTAAATTATCTAGAATGTTTTTCTCTTTTAGTTGAATTTTAACAAGTTCCACAGACATGAATTTAGAACTCCTCTCATCTTTAGTGGCAAATGATTAACTATATGTATTTATCGAATGAAGTACCTTATGAATTGAGCTTCCTGGCTCTCTTTGTTTAATTGATTAGGCATGAGTGCTCATTTTGACAGGAATGAAATCCATAGTAAAGCAAGAGTTTTTAAAAACTAAAAGGCCGACACAAGGTCGGCAGCGAGGGGTTGGTTATTGGGAGAAAAGTACACTTTCAATATACCATATTTAGGTAAATGGGTGAATAAGGAATTTTATGGGGAGACATAAAAAAGACCGGCACAGGTTAGGCCGGTAAGTAGCAGGTGAGTGTATCATCGCAAAGACGATACATCATCAATATACTCCTTCGAAATAAAAGAAGTGAAAGAAGGAGAAAGAATGAACAAAAAAGGGCCGGAGCAAGTCCGGCAATGAACAAATGGAAGTGGCATCACAAGGAGGAGATACTTCTAGTATATTTTGCTAGATGGAGAACGTGAGAGAAAAGTGGACAAACAGGCCATAAAAAAGGCCGACATAGAGTCGGCAGTGAAAAGAAGGTTATTTCGAGAAAAAGTTTTACCTTTCCAATATACCACATTATGGAATATGGGTAAATAAGGAAATGGATAGGAAGACATAAAAAAGAGCCAGTCAAAAGACTGACAAATAAAGAACACTATAAATAAACCCGAGTTTTGGGGGACTCTAGGGCTTATAAAAAATATAACACAAGCCTACTGGTGAAGGAATATAGAACATATAAGGGCATAAGGAAGGTGTTCAGATAATGAATAGATATATCGAGTATTATAAAGACTTTGTTGAACAGATAGGACAGAAGTTAGTGAGATGGTATGAATTGAAAGGGGAATATGGATGAAAGTTCGGATCACTGGAAGTAGCATAAATGGTGAAAAATTGTCGTGGTGGTATTCAGATAAAATCGGTGAAGAATTTGAAGTTGAACAATGTCCAAAGTTTGATAAATATTGGATTACTAAAGATGAAACTAAATCGATTAATGGGGAAAATCATAAAAAACACATATACAAGTCCGATTGTGTATTGATTGACGATACTAGCATCTTATTAAGAAGTCGGTCGAAGAAACGAGGCAGGAGCCGGCAAGGCAGTAGAAGCTGAGGGAGAAAGGGATAAGGGAAGAGGTTGATAACAAACAGTAAAAGGGCCAGCATAAGCTGGCGGAGGAAACACCCCACGATAGTCCCTTTCTCAGGGGCGTTATTAATATAACCATAAAAGATAATAAAAATGCGCGATTCTTTGGGAAGAAATTAAAGTTTGATTGAAAAGGATTTAAACAATAATAAAAAACCCTTCTGCAATGCAGAAGGGTAAGGGAGAAAGGGTATAGAGAGTAACTATTTTAATTATTGCCTCTTTACCTGATAAATAAACATAACCCCTTCCAAAGAAGGGGCGTCTTAAGGAGGAGCCAAACATAATGCTATTCTCTATACAATATATTGCCCACATTCAAAAAAATTAAACATAAAAAAGTCCTTATAGCTGGCGGACTATAAGGACATGACAAGGGAATTAACTGCGCACTATACATTACGATCCATAAATAGAAAAGGTTACAAGTGAAAAAGCCCTTCTCTGCCTTATCCAGAGAAGGGAATAACAAAGGAGTAAAATAAGCGTTGCGCCTCTTTGCCAAGTTGGATAGAGGACCAACTAAACTGCCCCTACAGCTTGTCGGTTAGGCCATAGGGGCAAAGTAAAAAGGGCAATGTACTTTTTTATACGGTCTATAAATAAAAAAAGTTGCAAAAACACCCTCTCTGGATTCGTGGTCCGGGGAGGGAGTCTCTGCTTTGGTTGAATTTACTGGTCAAGATTATTTTACCATGAGCAGGGGGAATCGTCATGAATAATCATGTGTTTTTGGAAGAAGTATGTGCAAAGTGTCCAGGTTCACAGTGGGGAAAGTCAGCCATGTGCCGTATTCATGACATGCATATAGGTAAAGTGCAGAGTTGTCCTGAATGGGAAGGACATCAAGCGATAGCACAAGAGGAAGAACACCAGGAGCAGATCGCATGGATTGATTTAGAGCCAGCGATGGAATATATAGAGAAAACATGGGAAGACTTGACCGGGTATCACTGGATGATTAAAGAAATAGAGCGATTAAAAAGAGATTTGGACAAGGTTACGATTACTGCACCTGAAGGATCGGCGCTGGTAGCTCAGTACGGTATTGAGGCCACACTGCCAAAAGGCAAAGGAAAGAAGGTGGCTTATCTGTCTGTTTCCGAGGAAAGATATGAAAAGAAGCTGCAACGCATGAAACACCTAGAGGAAAAGGTACGACGTATCCAAGAGGCAGCAGACAAAATCACCTGTGAAAAAGAGCGTGCAGTCATTGAATGCATCCTGGACGGTGAACGCATGAACTTCATTGCCCGGCACGTTGGGATTTCACGGCAATACTTGAATGAGATTCGCCGAAAGCTGATTAAGAAGATGGCTTGGGAATTGTACAGCGATGAGCTTATAGGCGCGTAGGTTTACATTTTTGACAGTACGGATGGAAATGACAGTTCTGACACAATAGCCATTTTTTGAAGTGTGAAAGGGAGGTGTGATATGATGAGCGCAAGAGAAAAGAATAAACGCAAACAAAGAGGCCGTTCTGAGGGAGCGGTCTTTCTTGTTGCTGATTGTAATTTATAAAGCTTCTTTATTTTTTTCAATGTCTGTTCTTTTGTTACCCTGGATTGTTCAAATTATACGTTATATAAATTCATTTTTTATTTTATAGTCCGTATATAAGCAAGAAATCCTAAACACAATATGTGATGTTTGATAAAAATAAAAAAGGGTGATTTACAGATGGATAAAAAAGAAAAAGAAGTTATTGTAGTTTCGAATGCTAACAAAACAGAAATAGCTTCAGAATTAGCTCCGTTAAAAAATCAATTAAATCAAATGCAGCAGGCATTAAGTCAAGCACAAGCCCAGCAAGCACAAGCTCAACAAGCGGGTACTCAACAAGCTTCAACTCAAAATGCAAGCCAACTTCTACAACAAATGCAGCAGTTTAAAAGCCAAATCCAACAGCAGCAACAAAAAGGTGGAGTTCAGCAGTTACAACAGGCTATTCAGCAAGCTGTTCAAGCATTAAATCAATCTGCTCAATACATTGAAACTACACAAGCGCTTAATGAAATGAATGTGTTAGTTGATCAATACCAACATCAATTGATGGGTGGAACCCAAGCTCAATCTCAAAATCAAACCCAAGCTCAGAATCAAACATTACAGTAGTAAATTAAGAAGTCCAAGAGTGTAGTCATAATGCTGCACTCTTTCTTCGAAACAGCCTTTTTAATTTCCGTTTTTTAGCAGTATCAAAAAAAATCTTTACAACATGCTATGTAAGTAGTCGCGTAATCTTTTAATAAAGGGGTGTTTTTTATGCAATTAGCAGCGCATGAAGCGCATGATTTACATGAACTTGCCATGAGTTGCGTAAACTCCATTACAAACATGGCTTATTTCTTACAACATGTACAAGACGCAGAACTTAAAGGAATAATCGAAAGACACTTTCCGCTTCATATTCAAGATTACAATATGAAGGCAGAGTATTTAGGGAACGTTGCCGGAGCAACAACAAAGCTTCAAGTTCCTATGCTTAATCAATCTCTGCAATCGTATACGCAATCACCTGCAACGTCCTATCCTCCAGTCATGCCAAGAACACAAGTACAAGACTTTAATGATCGGGAAATCGCTACTGCCTATTTACTGACATTGAAACGTGCAGGTCGTGAGTATGCGTGGGCAGCTATGGAAGCAGCTAATCCGGAAGTTCGTACGTTTTTAGAAGATGCTTTTCGTATGAGTTCTCGTCACGCTTATGATGTATGGCAATGGATGGTCAAAAAAGGATACTATCCGTTAGAGCCAGCACCACAAGCAACTCTTCAAACGATGGGCAACTTTTATCAAACGGTACAACAACCGGTACTGACAATGTAAATATAATATTAGATAAATAATAAAGTAAGGGATTAATGTATTAGAAGATAAGTGAAGGGGCCGTTCCAAAAGGAGCGGCCTTTATCTTACTTTTGTATATGTAGTAACGTTGCTGCTTACTCTATCACATAAGAGTATACGTTGTATTTAAAGGCAGGTAGGCTGGTACTATAGTTTACAGGGAATAACATTAATTCGTACTCTTTTCCTGCTACAAGATCAACATCGAAATAGTTTCTGGTCTCAGTAGTTTTTTCATGGGCATCATTGTCAATGCCCTCTAAATTCATTCTGACATAAGAATTTCCGTATTTCGGAGCTGATAATTGGAAGCGAACTTTTTCGGTTTTATGAGCCGTAAATTTGTAGACGTCACGTACATCGTAATAATCATTGTTGATTAATTCTCCCAATGACCCAGTAATTTGATTCCCTACGCTGTAAGGATTAGCTTCCGTGATATTATTGTTTGGTTCGGTGTCATAATAAATAAGTGAATTCAGGGCTGCGGCAGGGATTTCTTCAGAAACTTGGGGCGCATCTTGGGCAAATGCACCTGTAGAAATGCTTAGTGCTAGTACAATACCGAGTGAAGTTGAAACCAGTTTTTTCATAAATACAACTCCTTTTCATAGTTAATGTAGGTCGTTACCAAACATTGTAATTGATACTAGCAGGAAATAAGCGTTGTTGCTAGTAATCTAATAAACGGAGGGAATCTCTCTAAATACCCTTTTACTTGATTTTTCTATTATTATACTTTATTTGGTATTTCGACCGCATTTTTATTATACAGTAAATATTTGTATATTCAATATTAAATTTTTGAAAACAGTAAATCTAGTACTTATGTGCTCTTTATTTAGAAAGTTAAAAGGTAAGCATAACGACGGATTTTTTGTATTATATACATTACTATTTTTGTGGACGAGAATCAGGGCGTGTTATGCTGGACCCAGGGAGAGATAAGCGAAGGAGACCATTCTGAAGAGGGATGGCTTTTTATATTCATGGTACAATAAACTCACCAATTGTTTAGAAAGGGTGACATCGAGTGAGTATCATTGCAATGGATGATTTAGAGCATGCTTGCTGGGAGTGTAATGGTAAAGGAGAAATCCCGTCAGATAGCGAGGTACATGAAGGAAATGAAATGATGTCTTGTCCTAAATGTGATGGAAAAGGGTATATTCCTACTGCTTTGGGGCAAACAATATTGGGATTTGTCAAAAGGCATTTATAAAAGACGAAGGGGCCGTTCCGGGAGAGCGGTCTTTTTCGATTGAAAAAATATTTGGTTTATATTGAAACATTTACCATAAAGAGACCGTCTAAATATAATAGTAAGGCTAAATATACATAGATTAGGGGATGGAATATAGCTATGAAAAAAGTAGCGGCTGCATTTTTAGCGATCAGTTTATTGGCTACAACGCCAGTCTTCGCGGCTGAACAGGAAAGCGATCCAATCCAGCAAGAAGAGGGAATGATTGAACAAGGGGAAAATCAAGAACTGACTGTTGATGAAATTATGGCCCAGAAAGGAATGAAATCGGCATTAGAATCATTCTATGATAAATTTCCGCAAGCAAAAACATATGAAATATCGGGTACTATAATAAAAAATGAAGGGACAAGTAGGCTTAAATTATTCATAATAAGTGAAACAGAGTCGTTTATTTTGGACTTTGACCAAGAACGGATAACGAATTATACACAAATAAATAAGATCCCCGATGTAGAGCTAGAGGGGCCTATGATACAAGGGATTTTGAATAAAATCTATAGTTTGTTACCGGAAGCCAAGGATCTTAAACGTGACTCATCCTTCACTCAAATAGATAATGGTGGGAAGAAAACTTATATCCTAAGTTTTAGTGAGGATAAGGGGTTAGAACAAAGTGAGATAAGTAGTAAAGGATTAATGATACATTTTGATGAAACAGGAAAGATTATAACCTTTGACTTTGATAGTATGCCTTTGATTAATCTTAAGGGTGAAACAAAAGAAGAGAAGGCATATGAACTTCTAAAGCAATTTTATGGAGATGAAGCAAAAGAATACAAAATAAAGAGAGTAAATGAAATTTCAGAAAATGATCCGAATTATAAAGACCATAAGGACTTTATGAGAGGAACTATTGTATTTACACATACATCCTCTAAAGAAAAGCCAATTTTAGTGGGCTTTAATAGTGAAGATGAGCTTACGATGCTTCAGGTTACTACACAGGATTTCCTGAAAGAATAGCATACATGAGACAAATGAAGTCGTTCTAACTAGAACGGCTTTTTGTTAGCCATTTTCCGTACTTTAGTAGCCAAAAAGCGTACAATTTAGTGCAGTACTTGTCAATGGTGTTTGGATACTACCTTTAGTAGGGCATAAAAAAGAGGGGCATGTTATGCTGAACGCAGGGAAAGATAAGCGAAGGGGCTGTTCCAAGGGGCGTTCTTTTTGATTAGTTAATGAATTTGAAACTCTTTACTTTGATTATTCGTATAATTGGATATAAAAAGGAGAGTGTTATTAGTGCTTGAGTATGAGCGTTCTTTATCTTTAAATTTCGAGGAATCTTCACGTATTGAAAAAGATGGTTATACTGTTAGAGATGTGTCTTATTTAAGTCCGTATGGTGGGAAAGTTCCTGCTTATTTAGTCGTTCCTGATGCAGGCGGACCTTTCCCAGCAGTTGTTTTTATGCATCCTGGTCAAGGCAATCGAACAACATTTTTGTCTGAAGCTGAAGCTTTGGCTTTAAAAGGTGTAGTTTCTCTTTTAATCACTGCACCTGCCATGCGAAGTCATCCTCCAAAAAATTTGTCTGAGGAACAGAGATTAAATCTTATGTTAGAGGCAATAAGTGATATCCAACAATATACTCAAATCGTTGTTGACATCCAAAGGGGAGTTGACCTTCTTTTTAGTTTCGAAAATATTGATGTAAATCGTCTTGCGTATGTCGGACATAGTTTGGGTGCTACTTGGGGGGGAGTTCTCGCTGGAGTTGAAGAGCGTATTAAATCATACGTTTTAATGGCTGGACTCTCTAGTGTATCTGAGTGGCATAAAACGAGTGATCACCCATTAGCAGACTTGATTCGTGCCAAGCTATCAAGAGAGCGGTTTAATAAATTTATTTCTGAATTGGAACCATTAGATGCGCTTCATTACATAAATAAAGCTGCACCTGCATCACTGTTATTTCAATTTGTTCATGACGACGAATTTGTGCCGAAACATCAAGCGGATACATTCTATTCTATTGCAAGCTCGCCAAAGGAAATTTCTTGGTATCATACCGACCATCTTTTTACGAATTGTGATGCCGCCTATCAAGATCGTACACAGTGGATTATCAAACAATTAGGACTCGATAATAAATAATTATTTGCAGCCTGCGAGATATCATATGCAGAATCTAAACATATGGAGAGTGAGGTAAACTTGCTCCTTCTTTATTTCACTAAAGAGAATTGTTAGTGTAATAAGATGCTGACATGGAGAAGGCCGGAATTCCTTTTGAAATGGAATCCGGTTTTTTCATTATCTTGCTTAACGTACGATTTTTTTGTTTCGTGACGTGATCCCATATAGCGTAAAGGTGGTTGATTATGCATTTACCATAGCGGAGTGCTAGAAGAGTTTAATAATTAGGCTCTGTTAAACAACCATGTTGATATTTGTCCTCCCGTATATTTGATGTTATAATGCAATTAACAAAACGCGAACGAATGTGCGGGAGTTTTTTCCATGAGTGCCAAAGGTTTCCGTAATTTACTTCAATATATTTCTTCAATGGATAAACCACACCAAGAACGTATTTATTATGAAATTCAACGTAAAATTTTCCCTTCAAATGCAACTACTCGTGTTATTGATGAACTCCGTGATAAGCGTTACTCTAAGGGTTTTAATTGTGCTCATTGCAAAAGCAATTCTGTTGCTCGTTTTGACAAATATAATGGTCGTCAGCGGTACAAATGCAAAAATTGCGGAAAAACCTTTAGTGACCTAACTAACTCACCACTTCAAGGCACTCATTATCCAGAGAAGTGGATTCAATTTATCGATTGTATGTTAAAAGGTATGTCACTCCGAGAGTCCTCTAAAGAGCTGGGGGTACATCATGTGACATTATTCTACTGGCGACATAAGGTTCTTGCTGCATTAGAACAAATGCAAATTGAACAGTTTGAAGGTATTCTAGAAGTTGATGAAACCTACTTTTTATTCTCTGAAAAAGGCAAAAAGAATATTAATGATCGAAAACCACGCAAACGTGGAGGTGTATCACAATTCAGAGGGATCAGCAAGGAACAGGTTTGTGTAATTGTTGGTCGAGACCGCAATAAAAATACAGTTTCCAAGGTTGCTTGCTTAGGTCGTATCGAAAAAACCCAAGTAGAAAAGACTATTGGCAGATTTATTTCTAACGATGCAATCCTTTGTACGGATGGATGGAGAGGTTATAAAACTTACGCTATCGAAAAAGGGCTTGTGCATTACCGTATCGATACAAAAAAGATGGGATATGTGATTAAAGGGCTATTCCATATTCAAAATGTAAATAATTATCATGGGCGGTTAAAACAATGGCTGGACCGTTTTAAAGGTGTTGCGTCAAAATATCTTGATCATTATTTAGCATGGTTCCATCTCTTAGAAACCATCGAATTTGAAGCGACAAAAAGCAATCTGAAGGATATGCTTATTTTTGCCTGCCTTTTTCCAGTGGACAAGACATATGATAGCCTCAGAAAATCTAAATTTATGATTGCTTAAATGTTTGGAGGTCTTTTATTTTGATAAATATCAGTCTATATCAAAAAATTAACAGTAACGCCGAAATTAAAAACATCCTGTCAAATTACTATGATTTTGATATTGTAGAACCGAATTCGCACACAGAAGATTTCTATTTCAAAGCTAATGATAAAGTGACAGTTGTAGCACAGGATGGTTCAGGAGGTGTGTATGCCTTATACGGGTCTGGTGAGGATGTGGATTTGCCAGTTGTTTTTATAAGCTCTGAAGGAGAGTTTGGGAAAGTAGGGAGAAATTTCGAAGAATTCATTGGAATTATGATTGCTTGCCCTTATTGGAGAGATCTGTTGAAGTTTTCTGGTAATGGTAAACTATTAGAGATGCTAAAGTCTCAACCATTCTTAGAAGATGAAGTTTTAGAGGATTTCCCTGGAATCGATGCCGCAGAGAAGAAATTAATTTCATTGTTAAACATTAGTGTGGTGCCGAAACCAGTGGAAATGTTGTATGAATCGATGTTTTCTGAACCTCAAATTGTTATTACTTCTTTCGAAGGTGAAAAATTTGATTCGTTATTTAACTCATTTGTAGCAAACGATAATCCTTTATGGAAAAACAAATTTCAATAAAATCAGAAATAGCTTGGCATTAGCCAAGCTATATTTTGATTAAAAATCAACATAATTATATAACAGAGCCTAAATTTAAAAGACGACCTTACACTAAAGCGTCTTTTTAAGTGAATTTATGTATGGTTGGAGTATATAAGCACTTTGATAATGGAGTGCTTTTTATTTTGGAAAAAGCATCAACAAAATAACTTTATAGTGTAAAATATAGAAAAAATATCTAATAAAAAAAGGGGGGGGGATGATATGTTTTCGATTGGCAACTGGTGGCAAAGTAGGAGAGAGAAGGATGCAATTAGAGAAAATACACTGGGACGTTTACTTCACACCTGTATTTTCCTACCTCTTATTATGATTTTGGTCAAGTTTATTACTAAAAGTTCCGAATGGACATGGTTCTCGTTCTTATTTTTTATCATCGTCATAATTTTGTTCGGCTACAAATCAGAAGACTATATTTTTCGTCTTCTAAACAAATACGGTTATAAAGTTATAAAGTCTCCATATAGCTATATTATCTCTACAATTGTAGTTTTCACCTGCTATATACTTTTATTTATTAAGTATTAGTGGAAGCATAATGTATTTCGTGTATAGCACTTTTTTAAGTCAGAAAGTGCTTTTTATTATGATAAATTTTAAATTACAAATAAAGGATGGTGATGTATTATGTAATAATGAAAAAGAAAGGGAGATTACATGAATATAAAAGAACAGGTAATTCAATTGACCAAAGAAGTTATTATAGACTTAGTTGATTGTAATTATACAAAGTTAAAAGAAAATAATGTACTAAATGAAGACACTGAACAACTTGTGAAAACAGCTGTGGAATACGAAGGAAAAATTACACTGCCACCAGATAATATGGAAATAGATTTATATGAGTATAATGATAATAGTGGGTTTGGAACTGAAACATATTTATGGTTTGATGATGAAGAGAGTCAACTGCGATTGTTTTGTGAAGCAAAAACTAATGCTGAGAAAACAGAAATTACTCATTTTTATATTGATGACATTGATGCTTGAAGCTTGATATGCCAACTAAAAAATTTTCTGCTGAATGTACAGGCGCTGCGAAGAGGAACATTCGGAGAATGAAGAATAACAATCATGATATAATACATTCATATATACGCCGGGAGGATAACCAATGGAGGAAACACTTAAGCAAATTCTTATCGAAATGCAGGATATGAAAAAAGAAATGAATCAAAGATTCGATAGCGTTGACGAACGTTTTAATGGACTAAACCACAAATTAGATGTTATACGCGAACAAACAGCAGCAAACAGCGAGATACACTCTCCAGTTACAGATGTACAAAAGCAAGTAGACGATTTAGCGACGGATGTAAAATTAATTAAAAGAGCCATAACGAATCAATAGAGAGCAGTGAATAGCGTTGCTCTTTTTCTTTTGGGAAAATATTCATTCTTTAAGGGAGGTGATGTAATATAGAGTAAAAAAGGGAGGGGCATAATTGAGCCAGGAGGACGTTAGAAAAGGAATAACAAATGCCAAATTTAACGAAGAAAGTAGTAATATACTGTTTGGCGAAATTACTCTTTTATCTATATTCTTAGGGGGAGTCAGTGAATCGTGGTGGGTTCTTGGTTTGGTGTTTTTAGGTTGCACTACAGCACTTCGATTTAAACCCGCCGTTTTATTTATGTGCATTGGATTTAGTATCATTTGGGGAATAATAGGCTATGGAATTGGAATGATTATTGGTGGCATAGGTACTTCAGTAGTTCTTGGAGTAATAGGTTTATTAGGTGGGATAGTCGTAAATATGCGTGCTCTTAAATAGGTAAATGCCATTGAGTAACAACTTATTACAAATTAATAATTTTAGCCTTTTAAAGACACTTCTTATAGTGTCTTTTTTTAATGGGAGGGTTATAGTTGGCAACAACTCCTGTAACAGTTACTTTCGAAGGAAGAGACCTAATTTCAGGAAGTCTTAAAAGAATAAGTTCCATGTTAAGAGGAACAACAAATAACCTGAATGCTTTTCGTCGTGTATCTGAAGCTATGCACGACAACTTTGTTTCTGGAAGTAGACGGGCAAGAGACGCCGCACAAGATTTCGGTAGAGAAGTTGATGCGGCTAGAGATGACGTTCGGGGGCTAGCAAGTGAACAGGTGGATGACCTGTTTACCCATGCAAGGAGCGGCGCGGAGGATTTTCGCTCTACAGTCAGTCGCGTCGAATCAGAAGTAAAAGGGTTAAGCGATGCCCGTGTTCATCTTCAAGCACGAGATGATGTTAGTCCTGTACTTGATGGTATTGCATCGAAGTTAGCTGTTATAGCAGCAACTGCCGGTAGTCTTGTTTTTGGAGGAGGCATTAAAGATTCATTTTTTGGTGGGATTACTGAATACACCCATGAAGCGGCGCAGAATCAGCCCACATCACACGTCAATTTATGGTGGTACTAACCGAAACCCGCTTATCAGTATCAACCCGTTAGAACCGCTAACCAGCATTGTTCCAACCGATACGATTACTATTAGCGGAACGGTAAATGATCTAGACGAAGGCGACACCGTAACAATGGAATACAAGCTGAATCAAGGACCATTTCAACCTGTCGCTATGCAAGGGGAAACATGGTCTTTTTCTATTTCGGCAGGTGATTTGCGAGACGGAGAAAACATCATTGAACTAAAAGCGATCGATAATAAGGGTGGTGTGACTGTAAAACGAATGGCGATTGACCAAACGCCCCGGATAGTACCGGTAAAGGTTTCACAATCCCGTTATATGATTCTACCACCAAAAGGAGAAATGAAAGGTTTGGTTGCATGGATTCAGCGGAAGAAAGGGGACTTGCAGGTCAAAGGCGACTTATCGATTGTTGCAACTGGACAGCCAGAATTCTTTGTTCCGATGGAGAAGACGTCAGCGGAATTGTCGCACGCCCTCGACGAGGACCAGTTCATAGGCAGTGTAGAAACAGCCGGGCAAAACGTAACAATCAAATTGACAGAGACGCGCACTGATGCCTTAAACTCGTCAGCTGCCATTACAAAAATTGCAGGGGTGATTAACTAATGGGAGAGTTGAAAATCCGGCCGCGTAATGAAGATGCCCGTTGTAAAAAGAAACAAAAAATTTTCTTCTCGTTGATGGAACGCCGTGTGCCATGAAAGTAGCTCGCACGGTGTAGGCTCGAACGAAAACCCACAATATAGAGATGGGTATAAGTCGGGAATAGCCCAAAGAAAATCAATGATTTTGCTCTACATGGTTCTTTTGGTAGTCCGGAGTACGGTAATGCTATAGATTTCTCCTTCACGATACCCGAGGGAGCTACAGAGGTAAAACCTCAATTATCTATAGATGGAGGAGCAACATGGCAAGCTCCAGAAATTTTCAAGATTTGGGTGTTTACTGATAATGGTGTTCCTAGAAATATGATACGTATTGGAAAATTAACAAGTGGACAAACGTATCAGTTTAAGCTTGTAATTACTGGTGGGGAATATGAAGGAGAATCTAATATCGTAACAGCTACCAGATAGCCATCAACGATGGCCCTTAGGAGGAATCCTGAGGGCTTTTTTCTTTTGAGTCGCAAGGCGGCTCCTCTTATTTTTCTTACAGAGAGAAAGGACAAATGCATATGAAAAATAACGCAATCGCTTTTCCGTTGTTTGGTACAGCGGGGGGCACTTTTATTCCAGTCTTTCACTTCTTATATGGTGAAGGACCGACTCGTTTCGCCATCATGGTGCTTTATCTTGGCTTAATTGGGCTGGATTGGATTGCCGGGTATCGCGCCTCGAAAATCGACGGTTCTTATGCCAGTGAGTACGGTATTAACGGAGCCTTCCCAACAGCCTTTTTACTTCTCATGCCCGCTGTTGGTCATCTCATCGACGGTATCCTTGGTATGCCGGGTATTGCCTTTGGCTTTTTGACCGCCGCTTTCGCCCTTCATATCTGGAAAAGTATGACGGCAAACGCTATCCGTGCAGGTTGGGAGAAATGGGTGCCAGAATGGGCGATGAGCACTGTCTCGGATGAGGTAGAACACAAGTTGGCCAGAGCTAGGGAACGCATTAAACGGAAAACAGACATGTTAAATGATGAAGATAAAGGAGCGTAACCCATGACACAAAACGAATTTATCGAAGCGATTGGACAAGCTGCCCAGGCGGACATGAAACGAACTGGTATTCTTGCCTCGTTAACTGTGGCCCAGGCATGCCTTGAATCTACATGGGGAAAATCAGGACTCGCCACAAAGGGAAAGAACCTATTCGGTATCAAAGGAAAGGGACCGGCAGGAAGCATCACCATGCCAACGTATGAATGGGAACGAGGCCAGAAAATCAAGATTAATGCGGCCTTCCGCAAATACAATACCTGGGCAGAGTCGATAGCCGATCACTCTGCTCTTTTTTTACGCCTTTCCCGGTATAAGAACCTGATCGGGGAAAAGGACTATAAGCGGGCCTGCCAGAAAGTGCAACAGGATGGATATGCGACGGATCCGGAATATACGAAAAAGCTGATTAATTTGATTGAAAAGTACAAGTTATATCGTTTTGACCAAGCCTCATCATCGAGCAATACGTCAACTTCCTCCACTACCCTCCGTCTAAATAGCCGTGGTGATGCCGTAAAATCTTTGCAAGAGAAGTTGAATAAACTTGGTTTTTCTGTAGGAGCTGCAGACGGTATTTTTGGTCGGAAGACAGAAGAAGCTCTTCGAGCATTCCAAAAGGCCAACAACCCTCCGCTTGCCATCGATGGTATATGCGGACCGGCTACAAAAACGCTGCTTGGGAAAACCGTTACGGTTTCCAGACCGGGCACATCGGTCGGAACGGTGACAGACAGCAAGGAACCTACTTGCCGTATCGTCGTGAACGGGGCAAAACTGGATGCACCCGGCATTATCCGGGACAACCTTTCCTATTTGCCTGTACGGGCCATGGGAAACGCGGCAGGGGTAGCAGTAGGGTTTTGCAACGGAAAGGCTACACTGGGCAAAAGGAAGCTAGAAACCACTATCATCATTGGTGAGACAGGCTATGCTCAATCAAGGGAAATTGCGGAAGTACTTGGATATAACTTAGAGTGGAAGCAAGCAACAAGGGAAGTTATCTTTACAAAGGGAAAGAAATAATAACAATGCCCCGCTGTCCGTATGATATGCTCCCCTATAGGTAGACAGATTAAAAAATAAAAATCTGGCTACTTATGGGGGAGTATTTATTATGTCCAAAAGATCTTACCCTGCAGAAGAGAAATACGAGATATTAAAGGCATTAGATGAGCATTATTCACCATATGAACTTGAATCAAAATATAACGTGCACCATTCAACGATTTTGGACTGGAAACGCAAGTATGATAAGTATGGTTTGGAAGGTCTAAAAGAGTCTTCTACTTGGAAAAAGTATTCTAAGGAATTGAAGCTAGCTGCCATTAGGGATTGTCTGTCTGGGAAGTATTCCATGCGTGAGGTTGCTAGATTGTATGACATATCGGATGCTTCTGTCCTCAGAGGTTGGATAAAGAAGTATAATAGTCATAGAGATTTAAAGGACACGTCACAAGGAAGGACGAGCTCTATGACTAAGGGAAGAAAAACGACTTGGGAAGAACGAATACAAATTGTACTTGACTGCTTGGGGAACGAAAAAGATTATCAAGATGCAGCTAATACTTATAATGTTTCTTATCAACAAGTCTATCAATGGGTTAAGAAGTATGAAAACGGCGGAGATGAAGCGCTGAAAGATAAACGTGGCAATAAGAAAGAAGAAGCTAAACTAACGCTAGAAGAGAAAATCAAACTTGAAATGAAAAAGTTAGAAAGAGAAAATGAACGGTTACGTGCGGAGAATGTATTCCTAAAAAAGTTAGAGGAGATCGAAAGGAGGAGAAAATAAGCCAAATCCGATTTGAGGATAAGTACATCGCTATTCAGGAGCTTCACGAGAAAGAGAGTTTAAGCATTCGTTTACTTTGTAAAATCGCGGGAATGGCACGTTCTGCATACTATAAGTGGCTTAATCGCACGCCTTCTTCCCGAGAGATACTAAATGAAGAAATCATTAAAGAGATGAAAATTCTCCACGAAAAGGTTGATAGCACCTTCGGCTATCGTCAAATGACACTTCATATGAATAGAAATTTTGAAGAGAAACTTAATCATAAAAGAATCTATCGACTAATGAAAGTGGCTGGCTTACGCTCTGTCATTCGAATCAAGAAAAAACACTCTAAACGCACTACACCTCAACATGTGGCAGAAAACATATTAAATCGGGAATTTACCGCGGAAAAACCAAATGAAAAATGGGTTACAGATGTAACAGAATGTAAGTATGGCCAATCAAAGAAGGCTTATTTAAGTGCGATTCGTGATCTTTATGATGGATCAATTGTAAGTTATGTTTTAGGACATTCCAATAATAATCAACTTGTATTCAAGACGCTTGACCAAGCTACAGTACTATTAGATGGGGAACATCCACTTATCCATAGTGATCGTGGGTTTCAGTACACTTCAAAAGGATGTAAGCGTAAGATAGACGCAGTAAAGATGACACAAAGTATGTCACGAGTTGGTCGGTGTATTGATAATGGGCCAATGGAATCTTTTTGGGGAACACTGAAATGTGAAAAGTATTATTTACATCAATATAAGACGTTTGAGGAACTTTCTCTGGCGATAGATGAGTACATCCATTTTTATAATTATGATAGATACCAAAAACGATTAAACGGCCTTAGCTCTATGGAATATAGAGCTAAAGCCGCTTAAATCATTTTTATTATTTCCATTGTCTACTTGACAGGGTGCAGTTCAGTATGGATAGTGGGGCTATTTATGTTTAGTTAAACGGTTTACGTAAATTATCTTATCGGACGTTGTACTTCAAATTGGACTTATTCTAGTAGGACAGGCTGCACCATCTATAAAATACGAGAATAAGATAGTAATAATAAAAAAATTAAGTATTAAAAAAGAGAGGTGAACAATTATGTTCTTATGTAGACCCGGTACTCCTGTAATAATATGCCCACCTATCTCGCCGCGTCCAACATGTGTAACGAACACGGCCACATTTACAAATCCTACCCCGATTATCATACCTCTATTCGGTCCGGCTACACCTTACCCATCTAACATTATTGTCTCAGGCTTAACGGGTACAATTAGTAAGGTAACAGTAACACTTAGCAATTTCAGCCACTCCTTTCCAGAAGATGTTGATATCCTACTCGTTGGACCGAATGGACAGCGTGTCATCCTCATGTCGGATGCGGGAGGTGATAATGGTATCACCAACGTGACAATTACATTTGATGACAATGCGCCAAGTACATTGCCAAATGAAGGACAAATCATGTCAGGTGCATTCAAACCAACCGATCCCTTTCCACCACCCGCACCACAAGAAATGTTAAGTGTTTTCAACTCTACAAACCCGAATGGTATATGGAGTCTTTTTGTTGTCGATAACGTGGAAGGGGACCAAGGTAGTATCGCTGGTGGTTGGAGTTTGACGATTACCACTGAAACTTGCTTTACTCGCTTTGGCTGTTAATATCGAATCAAAATAACAGCTCATCTTCTAGGGCCAACTAAATCTTCTACTTCATAAGGAACAGTCTACCCTTCTACCTAACTTGGTAGAAGGGCTTCGTTATTGACATTCCCCCTATCATTACCGGGAAAACGGAGAAAGAATAAAACAATAAACTCTGTTGTCCATATGGATGGCGGGGCTTTTATGATTTAATCAAAAACACTCGTAGCCTTAGCCATAAGTGTTTCAAGTATGTCTCAGTTCTTCCAAACAAGAAGCACAAATTTTCTTCCCTTTATATTGGACAATTTCCGAGATAGAGTCACAGAACAAACATCCAGGTGCATACTTTTTAAAAACAATTTTTTCGTCATCCACAAAGATTTCTAGACTATCTCCAATTTGTATTCCTAGTTTATTTCTTACCTCGATAGGGAATACAATTCTACTTAGATTATCGATTTTACGAACAATTCCCATTTCATGCATGATATCCTCTCCCGTTCTGTATCATTTTTCCTGTATTGTAAAATTATAAATAGATACTTTTTCCGATTCAATGACTAAATTATTTACGTATACGGGGGAGAAGTAGCATCTGCTAATTTTGGGGCCATCTCGGGTTATCACCAACATTTTAATGAAAATATACACTAAGGATGTTTACATACGGGGTACCGCCAACAAAAGGTGTAGCCGGCTTTTTTGTATAACTATCATTTCTTGAAGTCGTACCAAAAGCTGTGAACGTAGTTATTGATGTAACAAAAAACTGTAAAAAAACGGTTTTTTAACTTTAAAAACGAATAGACATTTTTGTTATATATCTCATCATTCATAAATTTTACTTTTATTAGTAATTATGTGACGGACTAGAGCAGGAACCATGTCACCGGGCCAAATTGAAGAACCAGCTTATCGAAGAACTTTTCTTTAAGTGTCAAATAGGCGCTTATCCCTTTCTCGACAATTAGACAGATTCTCCAATGAGTCTGTTTTTCACTTTAACTTAAATGAACAATGAATTAATTTATTCAATGTTTAAGTTAACTTATTGAATAAAAATATAATTTTTTATAAATGATTTTAAGTTTCTATTTAAAAATTAAAAGGTATGGTGTATGATATGATTAAATGAAAGAAAGGAGAACAGTATGGCGTATCCTTTACTCACTAATTGTCCTGTTTGCAGGAAGGCGCTTAAAATTACTAAGCTACAGTGTAACCATTGCCAGACAACGGTAGAAAATGAATTTGAAGTTTCAAGACTGGCGGCTCTCGGTCAGGAACAGCTGCATTTTATTGAGATTTTTCTTAAATGCCGTGGAAATATCAAAGAGGTCGAGAAGGAGCTCGGAATTTCCTATCCGACTGTCAGAGGAAAATTAGATGAAATTATCTCTACTCTGGGATATTCCTCTCAAAAGAAACCGGAAGTGGATAAGAAAAAAATTGTATCGTTATTGGAAAAAGGCGAAATTACGGCCGAGAAAGCCATTCAGTTATTAAAAGAGGGGGAAGTATAATGAAGGACGAAATTTCGAGAGTCTTAACGCTGGTGGAGGAAGGAAAGATTGATAAGGAAAAAGCAAGTGAATTAATTAATATTTTACAAGGTAAAGATCAGCCAGAGCTAGTGACAATAAAAAAAGAAGTCCCATATGGGAATAAAATGTTAAAGGTTCGTGTGATCTCCGAAGAAGGTGATAATGTAAATGTGAATTTACCGATTAATCTGGTAAAGGCTGTTTTAAAAGCAGGTACAAATATTGCCAAAAAAATACCTGAGGCAGAAAAATATGTAAAAGATATTAACGTTGACCTGCTCATCGAAGCAATTGAAAACGAATTGGACGGACAGATTGTTGACATCACCTCGGCCGATGGTGATAAAGTTTTCGTGGTGATTGAGTAGATTATGTTAAAAGTCAAGGTGAAAGTAAAGGATAAACGATTCTCCATTCCCGTTCCCTATACGGTTTTAAATTTGGTTAGTTTGATTATTACATCAAAAAGGATTAATCGCTTAATAAATAAAGCAATTGAAAAGGATGGCAGCAAATTCATCTTCCCGGAAATTGAAAGAAAAGATTTGAAGCCGTTGCTGCAGGGATTTTCTAAGCACAGTGGAGTTATCCTTGTTGAAGCGAAATTGAAGGATGGAACTGAGGTAGAAGTAAAACTTTAAATAAAACTTCTAAATCACATTTTTTAATGGAAACAGCTTCGTCTTTTTGGTCATTTTGTGCCTAATCTATAGGATTAGAAATAGCAGTAAGCCAATATAAGAGACTAACAGTGTTTTTCTGATTTTCTGTTCAGTACCAATGCTGATTATTGCACCCATTTTCCACTAAAGGGCGCTTTAATGGAGCAATGAAAAAAGCCTAATTTCTTCGCATTAAATTGTAGTGTGCACCCCTTAGAATAGACATTGGAAAAACCCCTTGGTTTAACCGATGAATGCTAAGGGGTGTATTTTTAATGGCGATTAAAGGTCAAAAGTTTAAGACTTATTCGGAAGAACTGAAGTTGGAGGCTATCCGTCTGCACGTAGAGGAAAAATGGACGTATCGGCAGATTAACGATCACGTAGGAATACAAGATAAAGATCGGATGAAACGTTGGATGCGCAAATACCGTGAACAGGGTGAATTTGGTTTGCTGGATCAACGAGGAAGGCGAAAGGAATATTTAGATCAGGAACGGTATGTTCAGCAGTTGAAGCGGGAGAATGCGATGCTAAAAAAGTGTTTGAAAATCTGGATGCGGGAGGTAAGAAAGAGCGATTCAAGCTTATCGAACAAGCAGCGAATCCAGGCCAAGTAGCACAACTGTGCCAGCTTCCTGGTGTTTCTAGAAGTGGTTACTACGTATACTTGAAGCGAAAGAAGAACGATAGGGATGTCGAGGCCGTGCGACTCATTCGCAAGGTGTACCATCGCTACGAAGGAAAATATGGCTACCGGCAGCTCCAACTGTTCTTGTGGCAAGATGACGGCGTATGGATGAATCACAAGAAGGTACTGCGTCTCATGCAAAAGCTCGGCCTTCAAGCCAGCATTCGACGGAAACGTCGGTTTAACATGAAGGATAAGGTTGCGGAGCGTGTGGCTGAGAATCTGCTTAAGCGAGACTTTACAGCAGATAAGCCAAACCAGAAATGGGTGACAGATGTGACCCAATACCAGGTAGGCGAACGCTGGTTGTATCTTTCGGCCGTGAAAGACTTATTTAACAATGAGATTATAGCGTATCAACTCAGTGAACGTAATGACAATGAACTTGTTCTGCAGACATTTACAAAGGCCTTTGCCAAGTAAAAAGACGTGACTGGGCTAGTCGTTCACAGCGACCAGGGGTTCCAGTACACGTCTCATGCTTACCACGACATGCTGCCAAAGGTTGGCGCCCAAATCAGCATGTCTCGTCGGGGCAATTGCCTGGACAACACCTCTATGGAGAGCTTCTTCTCCCATCTTAAAACGGAAGGGCTCTACCCTTATCATATCCGAAGTTTGGCAGAGGCACAAAGCCGAATCGAAAAATACATACGATTTTATAACCGAAGACGACCACAGCGTAAATTAAATAAACTGACGCCGGTAGAGTACTGGCGCCAGTTTGCAGCCTAGGTGTTTTTCTCAATGTCTACTAAATGGGGGCTTGATCATTGGGCTGGTAGGGCTTTTTTATAAGTTTTTCCCGACCTGTTCAAGCACATCTATTTATTCTAAAAAGAAACAAATGAGCAACGAGGAGAAAAACGGCGAAATCATGAGATTAAATGCTATGACATTCGTTTTCATTCTCTTTTATTATCAATGATTGTCGCTTTCATGAGGGTATATCGACTTTGTAGAAAGGCATCAGAAAAGCGATAATAAAGGTACAGTACATATACGGAGGTAATACAAAAATGAATGTAGTTCAAGTTAGGAAACCAGAAACGAAAGGGATCCTACAGGCACTACTCTTTATTTCTATTTTATGGAGCGTAATCGCATTAGTGCCTAAAGTGGCAGATATTATGGTGACACCATCAATAGAAAAATCAGCAGAGAAAAAACATAGTAATGTCTTTGAAGCAAGAATAAACGCTGCTCAGGCATGGGCAGAGCATATAAAAGCTAATACTAAATAACCAGTGGAGGTAATGTAAAATGTTAAAGTTATTTAAATCTGTAGTTAAGTGGTTTGAAAATGAAAATAAAGCTGCTCGATTAGCTTATGAAAAAATTTGGAATAACTTATAAGATAGTAGCAGAAAGATGGCGCTGACTTACGTATCAATACTAAGTTTTGAAAGTAATATTGTTCATATCCCTCGATTTTTCACAAATGTAAATGGCCAAATAAATAGAGAGGTGATTTGATGTACGTAGGTTATAAGGTATAATCCCTTGTTCGTTCTCAATATGGAATGAGCAGGGGATTTTTTATTTTCTACAGGTTAAAAAGGGTACTCCTGTTGCTTTAAAATAAAGTTTGCTCAAAAACATCTCATACAACCAGTATTTTACGATAAATAAAAAGAATCCATTTTGAAAAAATGAACTGTAACCCGAATAATAGACACTTAAAAAAAGTCCGTTATTCGGGTTTTTTGTATGGAGAAATTTCAGTGCTATTTGCATCTATCACCATTATTATTTATGTTTGGGAATCTATGGGCTCCTTTTTAATCTACAAATAGAAAAAAATATATCCCATTATGTGACGTAATTAGAAAAACTTTTAAAAATTTACTATTTTTTTTTCGGTTTTCGTGATATCGTAAGTAAGTTGAGTAAAATAAAGTGGAGGTAAGCAAATGTTAAAAAAGGTAGTTATAGCGGGGGTACTTTCAATCGGGTTAATCTTGTCCGGGTGCGGTCAGAAAGGCGACCAAACCACGGCTGGGAAAGATAAGTTAAACGCCGAACAAGTCCTTTCTGAAGTTGGAAAAGCATCAGAGAAACTGAAAAACTATGAAATGACCGCAAAAATGGACATGGAAATGGAATCTAATGGGCAAACGATGAAAATGCCATCTAACATTACATCACAAATACAATTAGATCCATTACTTGTTCATCAAAAAATGGATACTGAAAATAATGGAACACCAGTAAACCTTGAAATGTATGTAACGAAAGACGAAACATATGTAAATTCACAAAATCAATGGATTAAGATGAAAAATGATGGTACGGCCGAGTTAATAAAGGCGACCGAAAACATGAATCCTAGCAAAAAAATTGAACAAATGAAAAAATTTGCAAAGGACCTCTCATTAACTGAGGATAAGGACAATTATGAAATTAAATTCTCCGGCAAGGGGGATTCGGTTAAAGATTTCGCAAAAGAAATGATGGTAGAGAACTTAGAAGCGAAGCAAGCGGAAGCGTTAAAACAGCAATTCGACAAAATGAAAATCGACGAAATTTCATTCGGATATACGGTTGATAAGAAGACTTTTTATCCAACAAAGGTTTCATTAAATCTTAACATGGCGATCGAAGAAAATGGCCAAACGGCTAAAATAAAGATGAAAATGGACAGCACATCGAGCAAGTTTAACGAGTTGAAAGACCTTTCGATTCCGGAGGATGTAAAGAAGAATGCGAAGGAAGTAGACCCGAACAAAGTAGCAGGATAATAAAAACAAGGAACGGAAATACATCCATTCCTTCAGTACTGTAGACAAACTTGATTTTCATCGAGTTTGTCTACAGTCTTTTTTATTTTAAACTAGGCTTAATGACAGGATTACTGTTCTAGTCCGTCACATAATCCCCAATAAAAGCCAAAAATTATAATAAAGTTCAAATAAAAATAGACTGTAGCTTAATCAATCTTTTTTACAAACGATATAACTCTCTTTAAAACCGTGCGACTTTATTTCAATCCCATATTTTAAAAATAAAGCTGACTCCCCAAAGAATATATGCAAGTTGTGTTACAATATACATTGAAAATTCAAAATCAGAAAGTTTTCTTTCTAGTTTAATTTTCCATAAATATATGTAAAAACAAAATGTATATACATCTGATTTGATACATCGACAAATTCTTGTGGTGGGAGGTAAGAAAAGAAGGAAGGGCGGTGGGCGGGAGCGGTCGGAAAAAGGCACGTTTGCCTTTCTTCTGCTGGAGCGCAGGGCGCATCCAACCTCTTCTTTTTCTGAATCACCTACTTCCAACCACGCTACCCTGTCAAACTATCAAGTGTAATTTATATAGTTGTTGGGGCTCATCATTCAAAAGTTGTGCACCTGCCAAAACCCCTGCTTTTTCCTCATTGTTATACGAGGAGCTCTTCAATTTGTCTTCATTAACAACATACTTACCAATCTGCTCATCTTTTACAACAAGCTTTGTGAAAATGTATTCTAATTTTTTGCTATTACTTCTATTTCTTCAGAAGTAGCGCTGTGTTTTTGTGTATCATTAACAGCTGCAGCTAATGCCGGAAGAAAAACAATAATTCATAGACAACAATCGACATCACGAAATAATGTACGACCATTAAGAATTATATTTATTTTTATAGGTGAACAAATTAAAAAGTCAAGGGTGTTGATTATCCAGTACGATCCAGAGTGAATCATCACCACACCGTGCCCCAAACGGGCGTCGGTTCGTCTCCCGCACGGAAGCATAGAGGGCCGCTTTTTACCCCCGCCAGGCGGGACAGCAAAACATCTGGGTAGACGCGAAGAGGGAGACAGTTGCTGTCCTCTTTCGCCTGACCGGGGCATGCGCTTGGGAAACGAAAGGCCNGTGGTGGTCTTTTCCTCTCGGAACAATCAACACCCTTGGTATCCATAGATGGATAGAAAAGAAGGATGCGTACGGCGTTCGTCCCCTTTGTTTTTTACGGCAGAGCTGCATAAGGGCATCTATATAAATTACACTTGATATTTTGACAGGGTAGCGTGGTTGGAAGTAGGCGATTCAGAAAAAAAGAGGGTGGATGCGCCCGCGCTCCAGCAGGAGAAAGGCCAGTATGTCTTTTTCCGACCCCACCCACGCCCTTCCTTCTTACCTCCCACCATAAACATTTGTTGATTTATCAAATCAGAAGTATATAGAATAATTTTTTAATTGACAATGAATATCAGTTGCACTTAATATATGAGAACGATAATCAATGCCATTTGTTTAAAGGAGTTATGAAATGAACGTTAAAAAAGTATTACGTGCTTTCCATCTATGGTTAAGTTTAATTGCCGGTTTATTAATTTGTGTTATTGGAATTACCGGCAGCCTCTTAGTATTCCAGGATGAACTTAGCCCGGTTATTTATTCGGACTATTATAAGGTAACACCTGGCAAGAAAATATCTTATGAGCAAGCGTATCAAACAGTCCTCTCTGCTCATCCGAAGGCTGAAGTACAGCGAATTTATATGGAAGATTCGTCCGCTGCACAGGGCGTATACAAATTTAGAATAAAGGAAAACAAACATACAAAAGAAATTTTTATTGATCCGGGTACAGGGCAACTATCCGGGGAATTAAATGAACATAGTTTCTTTAACTGGACTTTTGATTTGCATGAAACGTTATTGCTTAAAGATTATAATGGTAAAGAAATTGTAGCCATCATTGGAATCTTTCTATTCTTTATCACTGTTTCCGGTATTTTCTTATGGTGGCCGGGGATTAAAAAATGGGTACAAGGATTTAAAATTAGACGTGGAAAGAATTTGTATGTATCCAACTATGATATACATAAAGTTTTTGGTATTTTTTCCGTTCCATTTCTACTCGTCGTTTCATTAACCGGGATTTTGTTTACATTTGATAAAGAAATTTTTGGTTTTTTCGGAGCTAATGCAAAAATAGCTCCACCAAAGGAAATGTTAGTCTCACAACCATTACCACAGGGAAAAATGCCGATTGATCGCCTTGTAGAAATCGCAAAAAAAGAAATTCCTGATGGAACGGTTACACAAATAAGAATGCCAGCCAAGCCTAAAGCGGGGAAAAAAGAAGGAGCAGTGGAACTACGCATGTCTCACGGTTACGATCCTTCGCAGCGCGGTGCCGGTAATGTCAGAGTGTGGCTTGATAGCTACAGCGGCAAAGTGATAGAGAAATATGATGCGACCATTAACCCGCGTTTGACCTATCAAACGTGGCTCTTCCCGCTTCATACCGGTCTATTTGGCGGAGCATTCACAAAAGTTTTATATGTGATTGGTGGACTTATGCCAACATTATTAATGGCAACCGGTACATATATGTGGCTATATAAATCGCGCAAGAAAAAAGAATCCGCCAAACGTCAAGTTCGTTCTGTAGCTTAATTCTCTCATTTCGAGACCTCAGGTTTTTTATGAGGGATAATACTATTCAAAAATAGTTCAATAAAAAATGGCTGCCGAAGCAGCCTCAGAGTGTAGACCGCCTATTTTTGAAAATGGGGGGTCTACACTTAACAATTTGACCTCCCAGATTCGCCTGTACGGGCTTTTAGAAGCAAAGGAATACATTTTTGAATCCTCTAAAATCGTTAAAATTGGGTCGAGATCTTTCGAAAGGGACTTTCTCAACAGCCTGTATTGTTATTTTACTTCTTTGATATAAACGATGTTAAAAATGGGAAAGTACATCTCCTCTTCATCTACTTTAATACAAACAAAAACATTATCGTGCCCCTTATAAATACCATAGTAATTAGCGCTTCTATCTTCAAGGCTTGAAGATGTAGTATGTACATCTATGTTTACTCTTACTCTAACTTCTTTCCCTTCTAAATTAGAAATGTCCATTATTCCCTCTCCTTTGTTTATGAATTCTATATTTTAAACGAAATAACTTGAGTAGAGTTTCTATAAATCAAGTTACCGGACATAGCATTTCAAAGAAGTATATTTTTAGTAGGTACATGCTGCTTCAAAAACAAACTTCTAAAGAATGGACACGAAAGATACGTTTGTTGTCGGTGAAAGATGGAAGGGTTCGAGCACTACTTCAAACGGAGAGCAACAAGGTATTTCTCTGTTAAGAATGTGCTAGCCATGCGACCAGTAAATGAAAAGCGAGTAAGTTAAAATACAAAGCTGACAAGTAACCCCCGCTGTCCGTATGGATGGTGGGGCTTTTTTGGCTACTAAGATAATTTGAGATAAAAAACATATTTCTTTATTGAAATGGATGTAATTAACAACAAAAGAGTTGATTTTTCATTTTTTTCCTCCTATCATGATGATTAGTTTGTATTATTATCCAGAAAAGGAGGATTTTTAATGAAGCGTACACTACCATTAACCGCTCTATTCCTTTCATCTTCACTTATACTTACTCCATCCGTGTTAGCTGAAGAAGTGGAATCAGGAGCTACTCAGGCCACATCTACACAAACAGTCAAGGTAACAGAAACAACAGAAGCATTAACTCCAATTCCACCTGCTATACAAAAAACGATGGACAGGCTGTTTACTCTTCAGCCAGAATTGAAGAAATTGAATATTATTACAAGCGGAAGTCGGGAGGGTAGTCAGCTTTTTCTGGTAGGTCTTAGCGATAGACCAGAAGAAGAAATCGAGAAAGAAGATATGAGTGCTTATTTGGAATTCGATAGAAATACTGGAGATTTACTTTCGTTTAATATACAAGCTACAGCATGGGTATCCGAAAAATTGCCTTCTCGTCAGCTAGCACAGGATACAGCTGAACGTTTCCTTACGGAATGGTTTGGTACAGAGGGCAGAAAGCAATTCGGTAAGTCGACTAGATATAGCGATTCCAGTTCTGCAGTTCGTAATGAAGACGGATCGATAGTATCCTGGCGCACACGTTCAGTGGAATTCCCGCTCCTTCTTAACGGTATACCTATAGAGAACAAAGGAGTACGCTTGGATGTCGATTCATTTGGTCATATTACAAACTATTCATATGACCTCGTCGATGTAGATACGACTAAGATACCAAAGCCGGATACCGCATTACCAATTGAAGAAGTTATAAAGAACATGACCACCGCAGATAGCATCAGCCTAAATTATGTAAAAGAGCGACCAAGGAAAGATTCAGAAGATACAAAAACAAAACGAGTCTTACGCTACGATCTAGACAACTCCGGATATATCCATGCGCAAACGGGTAAAAAAGTACTTAATACTGGGCTAAAACCAACAGAAACTAAAACCGTGCTTCACCCGAAAGGACAAACGCTTGTTGCACGTTCCGAGGAAGAAGTAAAACAGCTTCTTGCCAAGTTATTTGATATTAATAGTGCTACAGGAACGGTACGTATTGATCAGCCTATCGATTTTCCATGGGAAAAAGAAAGCCCCTATTTGTACTATCAATTTTACACAGAAGATGGTCAAGTATCCGCTTATATGAGGACGGATAAAAAAACAGGGCAAGTATACAGTGCCAGCTTACTTGCAAATGAGGAGCAAAAAAAGCAAGCAGCAAGGATAACAAAAGAACAAGCATTTACTGTGGCCCGTGATTTCTTGGAGACATATGCCGATTCAAGTACAACGGAATTGGAATTACAGCAGGAGATCTTTGAAGAGCCAGAGATTCCGTCATGGGTAGATAAGAGTAAATTACCAGAAATGACCGATGATCTGAAGGGTAAATATCAATTTGATTTCACCAAACTCCATCAGGGAATTCCTGTACGAGATCACAATTATCAAGTAGACATAGATAAACAGACAGGAAGGGTTGTTGCTTTCTCTCTTTCTGCCTCATCAGAAAAAACAGAACTCCCAGATTCGCGAAATATTGTGACAAAAGAGGAAGCACTTGCAACATTGATTAAGCATAAAACACCACTGGAGTTAAAATATATATGGCCATGGTATTTAGATCAACAAGCTCCAGCACCGTTTCTTATATATGCATGGGATCACTCGGACGGATTTGGTTATGTAGATGCTATAACGGGCGAATATATTAAGGAACCTATTGAAGAAGACGAATAAAGCAATCAAGCCCCGCTGTTCGTATGGATGGCGAGGCTTTTTTATGTAAGGTTGTTTTCTAACCATAATGTTTAAAGGTTGGTATAAGGCGCTTCAAGGAGGCGTTCGATTATGTGGAAAGATGTATATGAAGATTTCAGAGTGTCCAAATAAATTTCATCATCAAACTGACAATAATAGAAAGTATTGTATAGACTACTACCCAAATAAAGAAAGATTCATTGAAAATAGTGAAAGTTAAGATGGTAAATACAATGAATGTTAATAAGGGTATTACAAACCATTTTTTAAACAAAAAGATTCCAATAATTGAAGCTACAATAACAATAATAGGACAAATAAATAATACCAAAAGAAATTCCATATTTCTCATCATCCCATTCTATATCAAGCATTACTAATTATTATACAGAAATAACAAAGATTACTAAAAGAGCTTTATGTAAAAAGACCCGGCGATTATACTAAGTTTTCATTTGACCACACTGCCCACATTTTTGACCACATACATATTTTCTTTGAACGTTTACCTTGCAAAAATCAAAAATTATATACATATATTTAGCTGTTTTCAAGCGATTTTTCTTCATTTATAGTAAATCCTTGCTTTACTTCAACAAACACTCGGTCGTCCCCAAGGAAGAAAGAGATGATGCAGCTATGCGTCCAGGTAAGGTTATTACGTATCAGCTATCGGATGAAGAATTGGCGAAATACTGCAATCTACCGCCGGTTGAGGGCAAACGGGAACTGGTAAGAGCTCGGTGTTGTATTGGCTGGAACAGAAGAACTGGGGAGTGATCAGTTGTTCAATCGGTTTATATCGCCGATTTCCAAAGTAGCAAATATGGCCGTCACAATTGAGTGTCAATTGCGGCTGGATGATGCAAACAAAATTATTCGTATCCTACAAGACAGATGGAATGCTTCGCCGTGCCAGGATGAGAAAAAAAGAAATTGGTTTGCTTGGGATTTTTTACTCGGAAATTATTTTTTGTTCATCTGGAATAAGAACTAATGTTCCTGTATAATCTATAATAAGAATATACGTTCTTGTTTTGGGAAAAGGGATGAAGAAACTTTCAAATAGAAAAAAGGTGATTCTGGATTTTATCAAAAAGGAAATAAAGAGACATGAAGCCAATTACACTTCCAAGCGTTATCGTTATCGGCGTGGACAGAAACATTCACTGAAAAGAGGGATTCAGATGTTTAATTTTCTTACCTATCTGGGCCGTACTGTTGAAGTTATATATCTAAATCAGAACGGAGAGTTAAGTCAACGGAAGATACGATTGTTATCAGTGAAGGGTGGAAAGATTCGAGCGTACTGTTTTAAACGTAAATCGACACGATATTTCTCAGTTGAGAATGTGCTAGCAATGCGGCCAGTAAGTGAAAAGCGAGTGAGTTAAAAGGTTCTCGTTGGACTTTTGTAAAGCCTTACTCCGTTCTTGTGCCATTTTTCTATAAACAGAAACGACGACTCTCCCGAATCAGCAAGAGTTCTAACCATTATGAGCGGTAGAAAAAGAACGTGGCAAGATTGCATGCGAAAGTCGCTAACCAACGGAAAGACTTTCGCAATCAGGTTATCATGTCCGCCTAACAAAAGCTCTCCATTTCAATGGAGAGTAGTTCACTTTAAAATTACTTATATTCTAGGAGACCACTGCCAGTGTCAATAAAATATATCGAAGGAAAAAAAGTATATTTAAGACCTTATAAAACTGAAAAAGATAAAGAAATGTTATATAGAGCTACATTTATTGAAGAATCCAATTTATTTACAGGAACAACCAAGCCATTTATGAGAAAAAAATTGAACAATATGTAGATAAAGTCATGGCAGGGGATGACACCCGCATTGATTTTGTCATTGTGCGTCATGAAGATGATGAACCGGTTGGAGAAGTAGTATTAAATGAAATCAGTAATCGAAATGCTAACATTCGAATTGCGCTTTTTGACACTCAGTATTTTAATAAAGGCTATGGAACGGAAGCTATGCAGCTAATGTTAAATTTTGGTTTTGGAAATCTTCAATTACATAGAATTGAGCTTGGAGTTTATAATCATAATGAACACGGAATCCATGTTTATAAAAAACTTGGATTTAAAAAAGAGGGTGTTTTAAGAGATTATCTATTCTATAACCACCGTTATTATGACTTAATTTTAATGAGTATATTAGAAGATGAATACAGAGAACTATATCTAAACGGAAGGTTTACAAAACAAAAATGAGTCGCTCACACCGAGTGACTTTTTATTTTGCCCTAGAGATGAGTGATGATGTAGAAGGTAAAAGATAAATGAAGAGGACACCCTGTTTTGTCAACACCGGTAAAAATTATTATTGTGTAAATGAGCATATGAAAAATTGCAGGTTTGTAGTTTGAATAACAGCTTTATCTTGTTTACCTTGTTAAAATAATTTCATCAAGCTTCAAAGAACAACGCCTGTAATTTTTATAGTCGTACTTGAATCTTGATGAATATAACAGAATGATATAAAAGGAGTTGCTAATGATGAAAAAGAAACTTATCGGTGGATTTATAATTGCAACCATGGCGTTTTCTGGCGCCGGAGCTGTATCAGCTGCGAATATTAGCAGTTTAAATAGAGTTGATTTAAGTAATATGGATATAGAGACAGCTCTACAGCTTGTTCAATCGCAACGATCCCAACTGTTAGATTCTCAATTGAAAAATCAAAATCTTTCAAATAAGCGTAACGAAGCATTTGATGTAATGACGAATTTTCTTAAAAAAATGCAGGATAGTAGAAGTTCGATTATAGGTAACATGCGTTAATTGTAATTTAAAGCTAGGTATAGTCACTTTTTCTTACCTCCCACCATAAAAACTTGTTGATTTATCAAATCAGATGTATATAGAAAATAGCATCAAAAAGCGGTTTTCATATGCTAAGCCTAAGCTCGGTTTGATAAAAAAATGCCAGTATCCTATATGTTAATGATTACCGGCATTTGCAGTTGTAAAAATGTTGTGTTCTATTATCTATTTAAGCAGTCTGTAATTCCAAGCCTATAGGTTACATCTATCTGTTGAAAGAATTCCTTAGGGAATTTGCGCCTAAACATCAGTATCTTAAATATTATCTGTTTCCATGCTCTTTAAGCAGCTGCAAGTTTATCTACCCGTTTCTTGGGTAGTAGGAAAATCCCGGATATTTTACGACAGGCCATTTTTCCTTACGTAGCGCATCTAGCAATTCTGGTCCAACGTTTAAATTATCTCGAACAAGATCGTGAGGGGTAAGCGCCATCCATTGATTTAACGACACGTCAGCAAAGCGGTCACTTTTGAATATTTCCAAATACCACAATGTTTCGTTACCGGTATTTTGAACATAGTGCCCAAAAGCAAAGGGAACATAGCCAACATCACCGGCTCTGTAATCAAATGTACGGGCTACACCGTTTCCTGCAAATACCGTCAGGCGTTAAACGTATATTTACCCCCGCGAGAGTAGTTGCAATCGGCAGCTCCCTCACGGTGATCTCTCGGGACCATCCCCCGTGATTTAATGTCATGCTGGTGTCCGAGAACGAAAATTTTAGATTTGGAACCAAACCGGAATCCGTGACAGGTGGAACGAGCATGTCAGGGTTTTCAAGATCTCGCATAATATCACGGGGGCCGGGATCGGTTGCACCAGCGCCATCACTCCTTATCGGCTGCGGCACATATCCGTATGATACTTGATTTCAAGGTGGTTTTTTCATGGAACATGCTCCTCTTGTTTTAGATTACTACGGGAAGAATCCTTTATTGTAGCAACTTATGATGTAGACGTGTTAGCTGTGCCTATAAATAAAACTTATCCTACAAATTGCACTGGGGAGCATTTTTTTGTTGCTAGTCAAGTCCGATAACATGCAACTGTAAACTCAATATTTTCCTTTACAATATTTCTTCCTTAAAGATATTTAATTACAAATAACGTCATTTAATTTACAATGGAATGTTTAAAAAAAGTTGAAATACGATCTATAATGAAAATTAGTGTGAACGAACATTTCTGCTTACTTAATCCTCATAGAAAAGGTGAAGGAAAATTGGGATACATTCAAGTAATAAAAAATAACATCGAAAATGAGCACATATGTTGTGCTTTGGGTGCAAAACAATATGAGCAGGCAGTAAACGAGAAGAAGAGATGGTTGACGGAGCGAATGGACGAAGGATTAGTATTTTATCGCTTAAATGAACGTGCAAAAGTATTTATTGAATATTTACCTGCTGAGATGGCATGGGTTCCTATTCAAGCACCTAATTATATGTATATTAATTGTATATGGGTTTCTGGAAGATATAAAAATAAGGGATATGCAAAACAATTGTTAGATAATTGCAAGGAAGATGCGATGGCTCGTGGGATGGATGGGATTGTACATATTGTCGGGAAGAAAAAGTATCCTTATTTAAGTGATAAACGTTTCTTTGAACATATGGGATTTGAGTTAGTAGATGAGGCAGAACCTTATTTTCAATTAGTTGCATTAAAGTGGAATGACCGATCTGCTGTACCTTCATTTAAAAAAAAGATGAAAAATTCTTCAGTTAAGGAAAAAGGCATAGCAATTTATTATACAGCTCAATGTCCTTTTGCTGTTGGTATTTTGGAAGAATTAGGAAAAATGGCAGAAAATAAGGGGGTCATCTTTAAGGCTCATAAGTTAATAACGAAAGAAGAAGCACAAAGTGCCCCTACTATTTGGACCACTTTTGGTTTGTTCTATGACGGAGAGTTTATTACACACGAAATGATGAGTTCAAACAAATTTGAAAAATTATTAACAAAGCTATTAGAAGAAGAGTAATGTTCTTTTTTTATTAATTGAGCCAATTTCATGGAATTTCCAAGAGCATTATGTTAAGGGTTGGCCAAAGTTGATAAATGCTTTCCTTCTCCCTAGATAAACGGAATCTTCTTCTCTTGTCAAATAAGGTGATTAACAAAGACTAGCCATTGAGGAAAGTCTTTTTTTTGTTTGTTTTCATAAATAAATGAGGGGAAAGAGTGGCTAAATCATTATGGTTTGTTAACTTGCTTTTTTAATTGTTTTAGCTCTTTTTGTACCTGATTAAGTTGTGCTTGTATACTATTAAGTTGCTCTTGTATTTGTTGCTGATCTTTTGCTTGTTGACCTTGTTGTATAAGTTCTTCTTTTATTGAAACAGATTGGCCTATCAATTGAAGAGAATCACCCACTGTAGCCAAGAATTGTCCGATTAACTGTAAAATGTCACCTCTGTTTTCACTGTTTTCGTTACTTTTGTTGTTTTTATTCATACGTCCTCCATGTTTTATATGCTAGATTTTACTTTTTTATACTTTACGGGTGGTATCAGTTTCGCTGATATTATTCTAATATGAAACAAAAAGTCCTCATATTCGTATGGATAAGCTATGAAGACAATAAAAGGGAGGCAGACTTGTATTATGGAGTTCCGACAGTTTCAAAATCTTCAATCGCCCTATAGGCAACCTATATATGATTTGATTCAAGCTCATTTGAAAGACATTCCACCTTATCTTGTACCATCAAATGATGAAATCGCTACTATTCTACAAAATCCGTTACATCTTGTTGACTTGCATTTAGAGTCAGTAGAATTCCGTCAAGCTATCTTTGTGGGTGTGGAGAACGAAGTTCCGGTCGCTGCGGCGCAGCTCCTTTTTCCAGTACAAGATCGAACGGCCTGGCTACCATGGATTGTCGGCAAGTCCTCAGCAGGTGATGAATTGCAACTGTTTGTGGAACAGTTAAAAAATGCTGCAGCCCATGAAGGATACGATGTAATCGAGACAGTGAAACAGCCTTTTGGTGTCGGATGGGAAGGTATTGGAGATGTGTGGCCCCATTTGCTGCATACTATAACAGCCGGCGGTTTTACCGCTATAGAGAAATGGCAATCGTTCTGGGCTGAAGGCATTTCTGAGGTCGCTCTTCCAGGTGATATTTCTTACAAGAGCCGTTACTCGGATAAGGAGCGGGAATATGATCTCTATTTGTATGACGGCAAGAATCAGATTGGCGAAATAGCTATATGGTTGCCTGGCACCCGATCCGTATCGCTTGTCGAAGCGGGCATAGCTGATATTGAATATATCGAGATTGAAGAAGCGTTTCGTGGAAAACGATTGGGACAGGCTATCCTTTCAATTGCTCAAACTGAACTACGTAAGCACGGTATCCATCGGTTTATGCTGTGGACTGAGCCAGATAACGATGCGATGCAAAAACTCGCCATTCGCTCCGGATTTCAGCAGGGCCCATTGTTTCATTGGATGCGTGCAGAACTCACATAAAACTGTTCGTGTCGTGTAAGTATAAATCTCTTACTCGAAATGGGATAACGGAAGTGAACATGTCTATATAAACTACACTTGATATTTTGACAGGGGAGTGTGGTTGGAAGAAGGCGATTCAGAAAAAGAAGAGGTTGGATGTACCCTGCACTCCAGCAGAAGACAGGCAAACGTGTCTTTTTCCAACCGCTCCCACCCACCGCCCTTCCTTCTTGTCTTCCCTCTCACCACAAGAATTTGTCGATGTATCAAATCAGATGTATATAAATAGCAGTTTTTGCAGAATAAGCATCCTCCTATATATGGAAAGGTGTTTTTGCTTTGGGAGCCTTTATACTCAAAATACCACGAAGTAGGTATATCGCTTGAAAGTCAAATACAGTACATTAAGGGTGCCCGTTGTAAAAAGAAACAAAAATTTTTTTCTTGTTGATGGAACGCCGTGTGCCATGAAAGTGGCCCGCACGGTGTAGGCTCGAACGAAAGCCCACAAATAGATAAGGGTATAAGTCGAGAATGGCGTAAAGAAAATCAATGATTTTGCTCTCCATGGTTCTTTTGGTAGTCCAGAGTATGGTAATGCTCTAGATTTCTCCTTCACGATACCTCAGGGAGCTACAGAGGTAAAACCTCAATTATCTGTAGATGGGGGAGCAACATGGCAAGCCCCAACAATTTTCGATATTTGGGTATTTACTGTTAATGGCGTTCCTAAAAATATGATACGCATTGGAAAATTAACAAGTGGACAAACGTATCAATTTAAGCTTGTTATTATTGGTGGAGAATATGAAGGGGAATCTAATATCATAACAGCTACTCGGTAATCATCAACGATGGCCCTTAGGAGAAATCCTGAGGGCTTTTTCTTTGGAATCGAATAAACGGCTCCTTCAAGCTATTTTGGAAGATAGTTAAACGATTTACGAAATGATGATTATCGGACATAAATCCAAAAATAAGTGAAACAAACACTTGTCCCTACCCATCTACATATATGAAATGTAGTTCAATCCATTGTATATGGGAGGAAATTGAGATTATTCTTGTTCTTTTTATTCTTTTGGTCATCATTGCATATGCTGTAGCGTGTAGTGCAACAGCTTCATGGGGAGCAATCTGCCCTTCTGCCTAACCTGGCAGAAGGGCTTTGTTTGTATTGTTAGGGCAATTACATACCTCTATGAATGTTCTCCACTATCCAAGTTGACAGGTTTATCCTAATGTAGATTATTAAACATAACGTTTATAATTGATAATCATATACCTTCCAACCAGGGGCATTTCCTCCTGTTTTATCGTATAGTGATTGTGCAATCACGTTATCGGCTGCCGTTAATAGTCGAACTAGTGGATATCCTTTTTCTTTTGCTAGTTGGATTGTTGATGTTAGTAATGTTTCCCCGGCCCCTTTTTTTCTACGTTCCGGATCTATAAATAAATCATTAAGAAGGGCTATTTTCTGCATACGTGTTGTACTCCAAATCGCATTTACCGTCGTAAATCCAATTAAACCTCCGTTTTCCTCAGCAACTAATTGAAACCCCTCTTCTGGATGATTTATGAGGTAAGTAATCATTTCTTCTATCTTTTCTTTAGGTGGAATCGGTCGCTTGTAAAATTCAAGATACCCATAGATTAAAGAAGTTAATTCAGAGATATCCGTTAGCTGCGCATTACGAATTTTAATTTCTGACATGTGTTTTTCCTCCTGTATAATTAAAATTTTTGTACTTGTATATTATTCAAGCAAATTTCGCGCCAGTTTAAATGGAAGGAAGAAATAACAAAAAATATAAAATAAGTCAAAATTGATTAGTATGTAAGTCAAAAACTAATAAAATATACGCTAATACAGTTTTGTGAAGTAGAAGGTTCATTCATAAAGTAGGCCCCGCTACCTTTTATTGGGTGGTAGGGCCTTTGGTATATTGATATTATATACATCTGATTTGATACATCGACAAATGTTTATGGTGGGAGGTAAGAAAAGAAGGAAGGGCGATGGGCGGGAGCGGTCGGAAAAAGACACGTTTGCCTTTCTTCTGCTGGAGTGCAGGGCACATCCAACCTCTTCTTTTTCTGAATCGCCTCCTTCCAACCACGCTACCATGTCAAAATATCAAGTGTAATTTATATAGATTAGGGAAGTCAGTCGAATCCTCTAAGGAAATACCTTGGGGATTTTTAACTTTTTATGCATATAGACTCCGTAGTTCGAACAATAATGTTTTTTGAGTAAGTGAAATTTTGGGTACCCTATAAGTAAGAGGTGAGTATTTGATGGCAGATTATGCAGAAATGTCAAAAGAAGAACTTGAAAAATTGGCTGCTAAATATGAACATGAGGGATTTAAAATTATGAAAGAGTTAATAAAACGAGAGCCTATTAAAAAAACAGCGGATACATTGGAACATCCTGATATGAAGCTAACAGAAGAGGATGTTTAGTTGTGTAAATATAGAAGAACACCCATCGGCTTAGAGTGGTGGGTGTTTGCTTTTTAATGTGATGTTGTACGGTAAAAGCGATAAGTAAGGCAACTTTTTAATTCTTGCTTCCGTATATATTACTGTGTTAGGTAATAAAACTGTCAAAGAACGGATTGTGAGCCAAGTTACTTGATTTTATTACTTTTTGAGAGCAGTATTATACACGTATACTACTGGAGAGGAATAAAAATGAAAATTGAACTACAAAAGGTTAGCATTGAAGAGAAGCATATTTTAAGACATTTATTAGAGCTGTATCAGTATGATTTTAGTGAATTTGATTTAGAGGACGTTAACGAGTATGGTTTATACGGATATGCGTATTTAGATCATTATTGGACAGAGGAAGGAAGGTATCCTTTTCTTTTTAGGGTAGATGGTAAGTTAGCCGGCTTTGCTTTAGTGAGGCAAATAGAGGATGGTACGTATTCAGTAGCAGAGTTTTTTGTGATGAAAAAATATCGACGTACAGGAGTAGGGCGCGATGTTGCATTCCGATTATTCGATATGTTTAAGGGTTTATGGAAGATAGCAGAAATAGAAGAAAATAAGCCAGCTCAGGAGTTTTGGAAGAAAACGATAAAAGAGTATACCAAGAATGATTTCAAAGAAATAAAAGAAGCAGACTGGGACGGGCCTATACAGATATTTAAAACACGATAGCTATATACATCTGATTTGATACATCGACAAATGTTTATGGTGGGAGGTGAGAAAAAGACACGCTGGCTTTTATTTAACTATCAGCTTCTGTTCGTTTGAAGAAACAGTTCGTTAAATGAGTGCCCCTAGTTTCCTTCCTAAAACAAGAAGTTCATCATATGGGTCTCCTTCTAATTCAAAAACTTGGGCAAAAGCTGGCTCGGTTTTAATTCCTTCTTTCTTTAGCCGAATAATTTCACTTCTTATGTGAGGGTGCATTTTTAGAAGATGATGCTCAATGATCATGTGGCGATAAGCATTTTGTTGTTCAACTGCCCTAGGCTGACCAAATAATTCAAATTCAAAGCCATCAAATTCAAAATTTGTTGTTATTGTTGGTGTACTTCCTATCATCATTTCTCTTAAGGTAAATTTATCATGTTCGCCATATAAAGAGTTAATCTCATACTTAAACATCTTAAAATCGTGAACTTCCATTACAATATCTAAATCGGAACCCTCAACATCAATTGAAATTGGTATAGTTCCACATAACACAGGATTATATTTAGCCAAATCATTTAAGATTCCTAATTCGTTAATAACATTGAATGCACGACGTTGATTTTTGTTACCAGATTTCAAGTAGGTTATCGTTTTAAAAATAAGGTTACCCCCTAAAAAACTTAGTTTTCCCAATATGATTATATATCATGAGGAATGGATTTTTAAGATAATTACCTGATAACAAAACAGTAAAAACATCGTAAGTAACCCCTTTTTTACAAGTATTCTTATACTTTTGACGGGGATGCAACATGATATAACCTTCTTAGGTATCTGTATTAAACAACAAAAGGGTCAAATAAAAAAGGCTAACACAAGGTCAGCAATGAAAAGAAGGTTCATACTGGTTGTGAAACATCACACGCTTAATATACCGGAGCCTTCGTCCCCTCCAAGGATAAGGAATATAGTACAAGCTTATGGACAATAAAAATATAGACAGATGGGAACGGAGGGGGAATAAAGGATGAAAAAAATCGTTTGCCTGGTTGGAGAATCAGGAAGCGGAAAATCAACGATTGCTCAACTGCTAAAAGAACAACATGGGCATACATCTATTCCAAGTTATACTACACGCTCGCCGCGCCATTCAGAGGAAAAAGGGCATGTATTTGTTAGTCAAAAGGAATTTGACGCTATTCGCGCTGACCTAGTGGCTTATACAAAATTCTCCGGTGCTGAGTACGGAGCTACCCGACAACAAATTGAACAACATGATATCTACATCATCGACCCAGCTGGGATTGATGGACTGGCTAAACATATCGGACGAGAAAACATGACTGTCATTTATATACGGGTGGACACTGCGGAAAGACACCGACGCATGGAAGCGGACCGAGGCCCTGAAAAAGCAAAAGAACGAATTATACATGACATTGGAAAGTTTGCTGGCTTTGATGATTATGATATTGCCCTCAACAACCGTACCAGGAATGATTTAGAACGAAATGTAGTCCTTGTTCATGAACTCATTGAGTTTGAAAAAGAGCAGCCTTAGAAGAATAAAACATACGTTCTCTGGACGGCTATCTGGAGAGATATCTTCAAAAGAAGCTAGCACATAAGTAGAAGAACATGCTATTCAGCTGCGTTATTTGAAAGAAGAGAGGAGGTAGGGCTGAGTGAATGGACATATGCTCGAATGAAAGCCAGAGCGTTTTATAGACTTGCGTTTATGTTGAAACTGGAAGTATTGTCTGAGGATCCGGGCCCGGTACCAGTATAGGTATCGGGCTTTACCAAGGGGATTGATTATCCAGTATGCTCCAGAGTGGATAGCCACCACACCGTGCCCCAAACAGGCGACGGTTCGTCTCTTGCACAGAAGCGTAGCGGGCCGCTTTTTACCCTAGCCAGACGGGACAGCAAAACATCCGGGTAGACGCGAAGAGGGAGACAGTTGCTGTCCTCTTTCGCCTGGCCGAGGCATGCGCTCGGGAAGAGAGACGAAAGGCCTTGTTTGTGCCCCATTGTGGTGGGCTTTTCCTTTCTGAATAATCAACAGGTGTGGGGCTTTACGTTAAAATAATGATTTATTTTTCCAGCGGGTATACCATGTAACATAAAGAAAAAATAAAACCGGAAAAGCATAAGATACAATATAGGCTTCTCGGTTCCACCATTCGCTTATGACTTGAAGTTGACTATGAGTTGGTATATAAACAAAGGAAGAAGCAAGTATAAGTGACAGCACAATGTATGCGGGGAGCTGCCAAATTCGCTTATTACAGAGTTGTTTAAGATTGCTTGTGACAATAAAGATAAAAGGCATAAATACGGCTGAAAAGATGAACATGTAGTAGGATATAAAAATAATTTCAAACCGTTCGAGGAAAGGAAATTCAATCGGTTTTATGAGTGTAAGTACGGGCCATAAAATTCGCGTGATTTCATCTGGGCTAAAGTAAAGAAAGCAGCTGACTGTAATCTGTAAATACATAAGTAAAGTAATCGTATTGGCTATGATTATTCCTTTCGCGGCTGCTTGTTTGTTTTCTAGATAAGGATAAAGGATAAACGCAAATTCAAATCCGATAAATGAAATCAGAGTGGGTGGTACTGCATGCACAATAGGGAGCAAGCCTTCTTTTAACAGAGGCAGCATAAAAATAAATTCAGCATCCTTTAAGGGGACCAATAATAAAATCGGTAGCCAAAGTGTAAAGAAAAAGACAAACTCTGCATACCGTGCGAAAATTCGTATACCACCACGAAAAACCATAAATACAGGAATCATAAAAAGAACAGCGATCAAGGCGTTAGATGTGTTAGATAAAACCCATAGTTGGATCAGTTCTAATACACGATAGAAAATAATAACGGCAATAAATAAAGCAGAAGATGTCCAGACGATCATCCATGCCCCGCCAAGCCATTTTCCCAGATAACATGTGAGCACATCATATACAGTAGCGCCTGGATGCTTTGCCATGACACCAATTATGCATAAACTTACAGTGTTAGCGATAAGCCATCCAATAACAATGGAAACCCATCCATCGGTATCTGTTATTTTTGCTAAGTCTGAAGGCAAAGTCAGGATGCTCGTTCCTATCTGTGCTGCGTTGATGCCAAGAATATATTGTAAGAGCGTAAGTTTGTTTTTTATGGACTTGTTCATGGATAATTCCTGCTTTGTTTTATTTCTTTGTTGCTTATATCCATTAATATGTGAAATTGGATACAAGTATATTCATTGGCCAATACTATTTATATGGATGGACAATGGAAGGATAATGGTGTGAAAATGGCGAGGCTTTGGCCGGAGCTTGGCACGCTGTTTGGCGATAGGAGTGCTATGATGATAATGTCAGAGGATAAGCAAAGGGCCGTTCCGAGGGATTGGCCCTTTTTGCATATCTACATTACTGTGTTACTACGGGGATAAAGCTAACTCATTAAGCGCAATATATTTTAGGGGCATGAATATAGATGGTTCCCGAAGGAGCTTGTTTATGGATATTATCACAATAGGGAGGACAATTATGGGTGTGTTAAGTGGAAATCCACAGCAAGAGCCAATGCATTATGGTGAAGTATTTGGAGTATGGAGCTATTTAGTGGGAGCGCAAGGAATGTTAGCTGGTTATCAAACGCTAATTAACCATACAGGTGATAAGGATTTAAGAAAATTCCTAGAGGATACGATTCAAAATGTCATAAAGCCTGAAATTGAACAAACACAAACATTGCTTAAAAACAATGGCGTTGCATTACCACCTGCTCCTCCAGAACGTCCTGGAGCTTCATTAGAAAACATTCCAGCAGGCGCACGTTTTACAGATCCAGAAATTGCAGCTTCTGTCTCTAAAGATATTGCAGCTGGTCTTGTTGCTTGCAGCCAAATGATGGGACAAGCCATTCGAGAAGATGTTGCTCTTATGTTTGGGCAGTTTCATATGAAAAAAGCACAATATGGAGCTACATTGTTAAGAATAAACAAAGAAAAAGGATGGTTAATCCCTCCTCCGCTCCAAGTCCAAGCGAGAGAACCTGTTCATAGCTAAAGCAAAAAAGAAGTGATGTGAGAGGCCGTTCGAGGGAGCGGCCTTTATTGCTTTAACTTTTCTTTGGAGAAAGTGTATGGCATAAGTTAAGTTGATGAGTCGCTCAAACTGAGTGGCTTTTTCTTTTGTTTTATTTGGATGATGAACAGCCGACGCATTACCATATGGCGTTGTGTGAGCGATACCATTAAACAAACGAGACAGTAACTATCTTTTCTCAACTAACAGAAGAATTAAAGTCGCTATAGGTCCCAGTACTAAAGAAAGTAGAAACCAGTTTAGCCCTGTTCTATTTTTGCCCTGTGCTAACCCAGCATTAATAAGAGCTAGGGTGCCCCAACCTACAACGTATTGATTATCCATAGTCATAGCTCCTTTATTAAAGTGATATACAATACGTATACAAAATCAGAAAGTTTCGCGAACAAAAAAAGGCCGACATAGGCCGGCAGGAAAAGAGATGTATAGTCGTGTCACGCCTTAAATGTAACCTATTAAAAAAATGTTGCTTAGATTATGGAAGGTTTTTTGACAGGAATATTGATGAAATGCACGAGAGACATATTTTCTTAATTTTTGCTTAGTATATGATATTTTTTCAAAATGTTTAATGTAATATTTTTCGCTTCTGTACCTGAACCATTAATGTTTGTAACAAAAACATAAGGGTGCTCTCCTACTTTGATAAAACCAACAAACCACCCTAAGCCTAAATCTGATAATCTGGTTCCTGTTTTTCCGTATAGTGTATAGTCATCTCCTTCCTCCTGAATCATCATTCGTTTAACCGTTTTCATTACAGATTTATCGAAAGGAAGTTCTTCTTTATATAAACTTTCCATAAAATCTACTTCTTCCAATGGAGAGATTTTTAAAGAACTATTTAACCAGAATTGATCGATTCCTCCGCTTATATCTTGATTACCGTAGGAAATTTTCTGGATCCATTGTTTCATAGGTTGTTCTCCAATATCTCTAGCCATATCTTGATAATACCATATGGCAGAATCACGCATTGCTGAACCAAGAGTATGGTCATGGTTCCATGTGTCAAACTGTCTTTTTATGCCGTCCCATCGTTTTACATCATACTCATCTCGAACAGCTTTTACTTGTAATCCGATTAAAGCATTAGGAATTTTAAAAGTAGACTCCGGGGTTACTCTCTCATTGGCCCTCTCTTGGTTATAGACAAAGGTGGTTCTGTTCTTAACATCACGTAGTATAAAAGCTCCTTCATGATCTTGGAAAAATTCATTAACGTTCAGCTTTTTAATATTAAGCTTTTCCTTAGATGCAGTTTCTTTGCCTGATTCTTGAGCATAAGCTTGAAAAGTAAAGCCTACTGCTCCTACAAGTAACATAAAGACAAATGAGCTAATCATTAATTTTTTCACTTTGCTCACCTCGGTTGACTAAGTTTTCGTAATTTCATTATGTCTTCTCAAATAAAAGAAAAAAATGAAAGAATCATGATTTATTCATTATAAATTCCTAACAAAATTATAGAAGCATACACAATTATCTATATATATCACTTTGCAAATTTACCAAGGGCGTTGATTATCCAGTACGATCCAGATTGGATAGCCACCACACCGTGCCCCAAACGGGCGCCGGTTCGGGAAGCGTAGAGAGCCGCTTTTTGCCCTTACAAAACGGCCGTGTTCCTTTCTTGTGAGAAAAAGACGAGGGAACACGCCGACACGTGCATCTTATTTCTTCCGATATATGGATAATCAACAGATGTGATAGTAAGTCATACTCATCATCGTTCTGACAGATAACGATTGGAAATATGGAATACAAAAAAGGGAGTGATTCTAGGTTTACGTTTTAATCAAACTAAAGTTATGTAGTATAAGTGGACGAAATTTAAAAATTCCCCTTGTCTTTCCTTTCCATATTAAGTCAGGTATCGTATACATTAATCCCTACGCTTAATGAAATAAATAATTGGATTAAGTAAGCCAAAAGCTACAATTGCTAAGAACATATAAGTTGAAACTTTATCTCCTCCTAAGCCGATCTCATCCACAATGATTGCATCATAAAAAAGAACTTGAGCAGATATAATTATAGATATTATTGATATACTCATAATAGTGGAACCGTTGATGAATTTTTGTTTTGTTCTAAGAAAGGTGACAATGAAAAATAAAATTAAGGCAATGATTAAAAATGTTATGAAAATAGGTCTTAATAATGTAAAGGCTCCGGCTGTTTCGAACGAATTGTATGTATACATATGCCCTCCATAGTTAATAGATTACTTAAATTCTTAATTTCACCAAAATATTCAAAGAGATAAAGAATGATTGTTCTAACATATACAGAACAAAAGTCCCCAGAAGTATGGGAAGGTTTTCTCGTTATTTATTGTTTTCTATATCTTCCAAGCAAGAAGTACAAATTCTTTTTCCTTTATATTCGACAATCCCAGATATAGAGTCACAGAAAATACATCCAGGCGCGTATTTTTTTAAAATAATTTGTTCGCCATTCACAAAGATTTCCAGACCATCTCCTGGTTTTATTCCTAGGTTATCTCGTACTTCAATAGGGAATACAATTCTTCCTAACTTGTCTAGTTTACGAACAATTCCCATTTCGTGCATGGTGTTCTCTCCTTATTTGCATTATTTTTACTCCATTGTAAAATTATAAGTAAACGCTTGTTTCGATTCAATAACCAAACTTTTTATGGTTGCCGGGAAACAGATGAAAGATTAATAAAGTTGTATTCTATCAACAGTAAAACGGAAGGGATAAATCGTAGTAACTATTCGTATTACAGTCCATTCTGCGAAATAAAAAAGGCCGGTATAAGACCGGCAAAGAGCAGAATCTATTGGGGGGATTCTTACTATATAACCTACCACATTTGGTAATTATTTCATCTAGGTAGAAAAGTGGAATTTATACTGGGAAGTAGGACGAAAAGATAGACCGATAAGTATATCAGTTCCTATATACATCTGATTTGATACATCGACAAATTCTTGTGGTGAGAGGTAAGAAAAGAAGGAAGGGCGGGAGCGGTTGGAAAAAGACACGTTTGCCTTTCTTCTGCTGGAGTGCAGGGCGCATCCAACTTCTTCTTTTTCTGAATCGCCTACTACCAACCACACGCCCCTGTCAAAATATCAAGTGTGATTTATATAGAAGGGATATGTGGAATATGAGGAAATCAACAAAGAAGAAATAAGATAACAAAATGAAAATGCTTCTACTGTCTGTCGTCAGTAGGAGCAAAGCAAAAGGGGCTTACACTATTCACTACGAAGTATAAAGAGACAAAGTTACAAAAAAGTCCCTCTCCAGATTCACAAATAGAATAAGAGAGGGCAACAGGTATAGAAAAGTTTCTAAAACTAGGCAACTCCGACTATACCATTTTTGAAAGGAAAAAAGGTTACGAAATTATAAAAACCGCCTTCTCCAAATTCGTGTTTCGGAGGAGAGAGCGTTATGCAAATGTCGTTTTTACGTCTTAGTCTTAATTTAATTACTATGTTGTGTCAAGGGTGTTGATTATCCAGTACGATCCAGAGTAGATAGCCACCACACCGTGCCTCAAACGGGCGTCGGTTCGTCTCTCGCACGGAAGCATAGAGGCCGCTTTTTGCCCCCGCCAGGCGGGACCGCAAAACATCTGGGTAGACGCGAAGAGGGAGACAGTTGCTGTCCTCCTTCGCCTGGCCGGGGCAACCGCTCGGGAAGGGAGACGAAAAGCCTTGTTTGTGTCCCGTTGTGGTGGTCTTTTCCTCTCGGAATAATCAACAGGTGTGATGTTGTGTCATACCCTTGTCGTATTTTGTTAAATATTACCTATAAACTAAGAGAAACATCATCTATTACAATATCTGTTAGATTAGTAGTTGAAATTACTCTGACTTCTAACTCTCTGGTTACAAATCTCAATCCTCCGCTTCGAGGAACTGAAAATCCTATTGTAAATTGCCTATAGGTGGAAAGTGGGATTAGTTCGATAGGAAGATTTAAGAAAAGGGGACCAAGCCTTATCCTGAGAAACCCAGTAGTTGCAGCTGTTATTCTACGAACCCAAAAATCAACCTGATAAATTCTTCCTGTCCTTAGTAGAAGGGTTCTTTGAGTGATTGAAAGGTTCTGGTTAGGAAGAGCAGCGATTCTGACAGCCTGCAATCCACTATGAGGGTTTGTAGTAGTTAAGAGAATTTGTCCTGGTCCTCCTCCTCTTGGAATCCACGGGCTAAGTGTTGAGTTTTCGAACCCACCATTTCGGATTCTATTAACTTGTGATATTTTTATTTTTTTGCTTTTAGTTAACGAAGTTTTAGATTTGTACTTTTTGGACATTTCATCACACTCCAAAACTAGAAGTTTTTCTTTTCTTAATTTGGTATATGTTGATTCACAAGATATGTTCTATAGATAGGTCATAGTGATTTTGGGGCTAAACTGTATGTTTAACTTTGACAGCGTTTTTCTTAGCCTTGATTTTAAAAAAGGTCGGTTTCTTAAAAGTTTCCGAATTGGTATGTAAAAAACAGCCCTTTAGTACGTCAAAAGAGCTGCCTTATTATAAAGACTGAACTGTAACCCGAATAATGGGCACTTTGAAAAAAGTCCTTTGTTCGGGTTTTTTATTTCATACAAATCTCCAATTACAGAAACGTAGATTCCTTATCATGAAATATTAAATATACAAGGTATCGGGATTATCGTACTGAAATTTGTAATTCGGCAAAATACTGAACGATAAATTCTCGAAACGTACGAGCCGCTACAGAAAGATAGCGTTTCTCAAGCCATGCGATTTGGAACGTACGCTGACAAACAGGATTATCGATATGCAGCTTAATAAGCAGCGATTCCTCATTGTTTTTGCATGCCCCCACAAATGCGACACCAAGCCCGGCGCGGACAAGGCTTCCTATAGCGGCAGGTTCTTCAACCTCACATACAACATTTGGCGTTATTCCCGCCTTTCGACAGAACTCATCGTTCATTTTTCGAAAAGGGTGCTCCTCCTTGTACGCGATGAAAGGTTCATCGGCTACATCGCTTAGGCAGATGCTACGCTGTTCCGCAAATCGATGTCCAGGAGGTACAGCCAGAAAGACCTCTTCATTTAGCACAGGTTGTTCACGGATTCCTGCACATTTGATAGGCATCGCCGTGAAGCAGAAATCAATTTCACCGTTTTCGATCAGCTCAGCCATTTCTTCCATTGAAGCCTGGGTGATACGAAAGTTGACTTCAGGGTACAGCGAAAGAAAAGCACCCAAAGGTTCCGAAAGGCGATCCAGAGTAGATGTCGCCAAATAAATGACCCCACGTTTCATTCCAGCGAGGTCGGCGACTTCTCTTCGGCCCTCTTCTAGTGCGGTTAGTGCCGTTTCCACGTTCCTCAGAAACGCTTTTCCAAACGTGTTGAGTCGGATTTGTCTTCCCTGACGGTCAAATAATGGTACGCCCAAATCTTTTTCCAACCGGGCAATGGTCTTGCTGAGAGCAGGCTGTGCGATATGAAGTTCTTGCGCTGCCTTCGTTATGTGTTCCAACCTGGCGACCGTTCGAAAATAATGCAGTTGCAACAGTTCCATATTCGTTACCCCCTTTAATAATATACTCAAAGGCATATATAGATGTATTAACATATATTATCGTTTATTGATTATCGATTGTAAAATAAATCATGCAAGCCGACAACAAACGTGTCGAGCCGCAGGCGTTTACAGCAAAGGGGGTGATCTGGGATCCGATTTTCATTAGAACAATGCGAAAAAGTAAACATGGAGAAAGATGAGTGCATCTTGATCTGATAATTCGGTATAATCTCGTAATTGGATTTGAATCATCCATTCGTTTTCAGAAAAGAGGGATATCTCATGAGGGCAGTTGCGTTTTCTTCTTATGGTCCGCCGGATGTTTTGCGTGTGATGGAATTTGATGACCCTCAGGCAGGCATAGGTCAAGTCCGAGTTAGGGTCAAAGCTGCAGGAGTACAACCATTCGACTGGGCGGTGCGTAGTAGTGGTTGGACACCGCCCGGTTTGACGGTGCATTTTCCGCAGGTTCTCGGTAACGAGTTCACAGGTGTGGTTGATCAAATCGGTGATGGTGTCACAGGTTTCTCTGTTGGCAGTGAAGTGCTAGGCTGGGCTTTGATGGCTTGTTATGCCGAATATGTGGTGGTCAGCGTAGACCAGATTGTGCACAAGCCACAGAACATGCCCTGGGAGGAGGCTGGTGTAATAACAGCTTCTGGACAAACTGCCCATACCGCGCTTAAGGAACTGGGTGTTGGCGAAGGTGACATCGTATTGATCCATGCCGCCGCTGGTGGAGTCGGAACTTTCGCGGTGCAGCTGGCTCGGGCCTGGGGTGCTACTGTCATTGGTACCGCTAGCGAACGCAACCATGATTACCTTCGCTCGCTTGGTGCAATTCCCGTCACTTATGGAGACGGCCTTGTCGATAGAGTACGGGCCCTCACACCTAATGGTGTGGACGCCGCCCTTGACGCCATTGGCGGCGGTGCCCTGCATTCCTCGCTTGAACTCATTAAAAACAAAAATCGAATCGGTACGCTCGTTGAGTATGCAGCCGCAGAGCAATTGGGGGTCCGCTGCATTCGCAGCCAGCGGGCCAAGGTTCGGCTTGCTGAACTTGTTGAGCTGTACGTTCAGGGAAAGCTGCACCCCTATATATGGAAATCATTCCCGCTGTACCAAGCCGCGGACGCACATAGAGAAGTCGAGACCGGGCATGTCCGCGGAAAGGTCGTTCTCACGGTAGACTAAGACATTGTTTCGAATGGTGCAGATATCATTTCGGATGGCCGCTTCTCTCTGAAGCGGCTTTAAAAAACAAAAAAATAAAGTATAAAAATATAATATAATGGGAATAATATAGGTTTACAGTCTATATATTTTACCAAAGTAACTTCGGAAGCCAGGTAACCTGGCGTAGAAAATACATACAATAAATAAAGAAGCGACGATATAAAATCGTCGCTCAAAAGATAATCACTTTTCCTTGTTGCCCGTTCCTTTTAGCCGAAGAGGAACGGGCAGAAACAAAATAGGAACTACCATATTGCCACCAGCATGTAGACTAATAGGAGGCAAGGGTGGTATATTGTTCATTGCCTCAATTAGATTTGAAATTAAAATTAATGTAGTCATAAGTTCGAATATCACTCCTTTCTATATGAGTTAGTACATCATATTCACTTTTTGATAACTTAATTCCAAATGGAAAATGATTCTAGAGCGCTAGTTTGGCTGAGCAAGTCGGACAAGCACTTTTTTCGCTGGCAGAAAAACGAGTGGTAGAGCGACACATGTGTATTTTGTGCAAGTAGGTAAAACAACTGCATACATATGCCAAACGTGATGTGTCATCTGCCGAAAAGGTGGATACTGTTTATATGATGTTTCGCGCGTCACAAGTGTATATGATAATGATATTTATTACGTCCCTTGCCAACGCCACGATGTTTACAACTTATACGGTCTATTACATTGCAGTCCTTGGACTGAGCCCGTTAGAATTGCTAATCGTAGGGACAGTTCTCGAACTGAGCGTATTAATTTTTGAAGGAATTACAGGTGTGATCGCCGATACGTATAGTCGGCAACTGTCGGTTATCATTGGGACGTTTGTAGTCGGGGGCGCGTTCGTGCTAGAAGGCAGCGTGCTATGGATTGGAGCGATGATGCCATTCATCTCGCCGAGAAGCGGCTGGATATGGGGAACGAGCGTGTGGTCATCGTCGGAATGTTCGTGCTGACCGAGCTGCGTATCGCCGCAATTCTGTCGTTCGCCTTCTCACCAAATTTTGCTTGGGCAATTGGCTCCTTGTTGGCACTCGGCGTGATCGGGACACTTAGTGGACCGATTTACGATACGTGGCTGAACCTAAATATCGAAAGTAAAGTCCATGCTACCGTGCTCTTAATGATGAGCCAGTCGGATGCGCTTGGCCAAACCGCAGGCGGTCCGTTTGTCGGCTGGATCGGCAATCGTCTGTCGGTCAGGGCGTCCCTTGTTGTCGCCGCCGTATTGTTATCGCCGATTTTAGTCGTATTCGGCCGGGTATTGCGCAAACGATAAACACGGAAAATATTATACAAATTAAGCGAATGAGTCGCTCCTACCCGGTAGTTCCGGTTGGAGCGACAGCAATTTTCATCATCTTATTGATCTTAAACGAAATAGTTTATCATCCCCTGGTCTCGCTTGTCCGCGTCCGTCCCTATTACTGGTCAATACATAAAGGGAACCATCTGATCTCTCTACGACGTCTCTGATTCTCCCACGTGATCTAAAAAATACCGATAATAATCGGATAGAGCGAGGATTTCTTCGGTTAATTGCAAATCTTAAAATTTGGCTTCCTCTCAAATTAGCCACTAATAATTGGCCTCTCCATGGCCCTCTGGAAACAAAGGTCATTCCTGATGGAGCCCATGTCCGATTTCCGCTATGAATCAATGGAAGCCGTAAAGACCTTCTACGCTCATCCCCTTCTATGATGGGCCAGCCGTAATTTGCGCCGGCACGAATCAGGTTGATTTCATCATGACCGCTGGCACCATGTTCTGATTCATAAAGAACGCCTGTTCGTGGGTTCCAGGCCAGTCCTTGAGGATTACGGTGCCCCAAACTATAAACGGGAGAACCACGAAAGGGATTGCTTCCTGGTATAGATCCGTCTAGGTGAATACGCAGGATTTTACCGGATAAACTTGTACGATTTTGAGCTGAAAACGCCACCTCAGCATCTCCTGTTGTAATATACAGAAGACCATCAGGCCCAATTTTTAACCGTCCGCCATTGTGGAGCTGATTGCCAGGAATATTCGTAATTAAAATTTTATCGATAGTCGCCTTATTGTTTCTTTCAACTAAACGAACAACCCGGTTTCTTATTCTTCCCCTAACCCGATAACTATGATAGACATATAAAAAATGATTTGCATTAAAATTTGGATCTACCGCTAATCCTAATAATCCGCCTTCTCCGATACTTACAAAAGGAGCGGAAAACGTGATAAGAGGTTCTGGTAAAAGCCTTCCGTTTTCTACTACTCGAATTCTCCCGGGACGTTCAGTTAAAAAAATCCGGCCATCTGGTGCAAAATCAATGGCCCAAGGGGCAATTAAACCTCTTGCCACCACTTCGATTCTATATGGTATAGCCTGATTCACAAATCCATTCATATTATTTGACATTGAGCACTTATCACCACCCAAAAATTGTTGAAGCCCTATAAGGCAGCTTCGTAAATTTTGTAAATTCAAAAGTCCATGCAATATTATTTATTCTTCTGGGGGATTTTGAGTGCTTGTCATCGCCTGAAAAGTGAGTATAAGAATTCCTTTGAAGCTTTTGTACCACTGTGGCTGAACTATTTGATTGATGTAGAAGAGGGGCATGATGATTTCGAAGCAGATCAAGGCTTTGCTACATCGACTTTTCACCATTTTTTAAACAGGATAGCGGTTTTTTTGTCCGGTTGTACGGTTATATTCACTTGAATTTGATTAAGATAAATGATGAAGGGGGTGAATATAAAATGGCAAAAGATGTGCTTTGCGAAGTAAATAACTGTACGTATTGGGGAAACGGAAATAAGTGTACAGCCGATGAAATTTATGTAGTGAGTCATAAAGGAAAGCAAGCATCTACAACCGAAGAAACTGATTGTAAAACATTCAAACCGGGTATGTAAAAAGCAATACAAAGTCACTCTTCGGGGTGGCTTTTTGTGATTTGATTTTGTCATTATTTATCCGAGAGGCATGATGAATGTTGTAATTTCATTGCCTTTACAATAAGACGATCAAGTTTTTGACTAACTGTAATTACATGCGGATTCTGAAAATCAAAATCATGTTTTTCTGCTACAGTTATCAGCAGTTGCTTCATGTCTTCGATTTCAGTTGTAACTGCTGTACTCAACTAAATTCATTCCCTTACTTGTTAATCATTAACAAACTTATCTTGTTTTCTTATTTCTGGCAACTGCAAAATTTACACTTCCATTCATAAAAACATACAGATTTCTATGTATCCTCTACGAAGAAAATATAGCTTAATTTCACACCTGTTGATTATCCATAAGGTGGAAGAAAGAAGATGCACGCTTCCATGTGGGAGACGAACCGACGCCCGTTTGTGGTACGGTGTGGTGGCTATCCACTCTGGATCGTACTGGATAATCAACACCCTTGTGGTGAGAGGTAAGAAAAGAAGGAAGGGCGGTGGGCGGGAGGGTCGGAAAAAGACACGTTTGCCTTTCTTCTGCTGGAGCGCAGGGCACATCCACCCTCCTTTTTTCTGAATCGCCTCCTTCCAACTACGCTATCCTGTCAAAATATCAAGTGTAATTTATATACATTACAGAAACAATATATGAACGCGTGTAAGGTTAGAAATAAGCTGGTCTAAAGCAAGATGCAAGCGGGGAGATGATGCAATGGAAATGATTTTAATACTCTACATTTATCCGATTGTTGTAATCATGGCAAGCATTGTTTTTTATTACATAACAAGAAAATGGTATGTAGGGCCATTATTAACATTTATCATTCTTACGATCATGACGCTTACCCCTGCCTTTACAACAGCTTTTTTTAACTGGGTTATTGTTTATACGGTACTATCGATAGGAGTAACTTTTATAAGTAAACTTTTTTCTAGAAAGAAATAAGCACCCGCACGGTGCTTTTTATTTTATACATGAAAGGTTGAAAGTCATACAGTTATATGACCAAAGTTATGACGGAAGTAACTTGGGAAATTACAAAGTTAGTAAAAGTCATAATGAAATCGTGACTCTTTAAATTACTCTGGTTACTATATTTAGGAAATTAAATTATGGTAAAGTTTGGTATGGGTCAGCTTTCATTTTTTACCAGAGTGTAGAGTTACCTGCATGTAAGTAAAAACAACACCTAGATATACCGGATCTTACTATTATTTAAGGAGTTGAAGCGTATGGAAACGAAAGTTGATTTTGAAATTAAAACTAGACACTACGAGAAAGTATCCCAACTTGTTCCGCGTCATAGCAGCGATAATATCAACGGAATGTCTTTGACAGCGGATGTGCTTGACAAGGCGCAAGCCGTACGGCCGACAGATCCTCGCTTAATCGATACAACAGATGGCGCGATTAAAAAAATGTTGCTTGCTATCCCTCATTATGCTGTATATGAAGAGCCTCTTGCAGAAGTTTATGTGGATTTATTGCACAAACTTCCACCTGATATAGAATTAACCGTCCTTACTCATGAAAATACAGAAGCGCTTGTACGGCGTTTGCTACGAATGGCTAACAAAGATAAGCTAGCTACAGTTGTAGCAGCTCCAGATCACATTCACTTCTCTATTTGGGCAGAAGATGCTTATGCTATTGTCCATGACAATCAGGAAAACAAGAAATATTTTGTGGAACCGTATTCGTTTTTACGATATGCCGATGGTTTAATTGCTGACTTTATCATGAATGCCACTGGTATGAGAACATCTAAATCCCCTTTATATTTTCAAGGGGGAAACATGTTGATAGGAGATAACTTTTTCTTGATTGGGGCAGATTATCCGCGAAACTCACTGGAGTATATAGGAAAATCAATTATATCACAGCCTGGAATTGATAAGGAGCAGCAAATTTATAACTTATATAGAGATTACCTTGATCATAATCGAAAACTATTTTATGTGGGAAGTAGCATCCCGGTTCCGCAGCAGCAGTCCAGAATGATTGAAATCGGCGGAGAAGAATATGAAGAAATATTGTACTTCGGAAATAAGCCGGGAACCGTGCAACCATTATTTCATATCGACATGTTTATTTCATTAGCAGGAAGAGATAGTGATGGAAGATACCGTGTATTGGTAGGAAGTCCGAAATTAGCAGCCGATATATTAGGAATTAGGGTATGGCCTCATGCTATGAACGAGATTTTTGACAATATCGCTATGCAAATGTCATCTCTTGGGTTTAAAGTAATTCGCAATCCCCTTCCGTTGGTCTATATGGATGATGCCTATGATCCGGATGAGCCGGACCAACCGAAGCGAAAGCAAAGAATATGGTATTTTGCTACATCGAATAACGCATTGGTTCAAAATAGTAAGGCACGAGGAAATGTTGTTTGGCTACCAACATACGGCCACGGCAACTGGGAAATACTTAAAGCTACAGATGAGATGAATAAACGAATCTGGGAGAGCTTAGATTATAAAGTGATTCAGCTTGGCGACTTCCATCCGTTTGCAGAAAACCTAGGAGCGGTACATTGCATTAAAAAATATATCGAACGTGTGTAATACGAACAAATAATAGAAGCGATTCTAAATCCCCGTTGCTAAGGCGGGGATTTTTTATATGAAACGAAGAGTCAAGCCTAGGAAAATAGGTAGATATAAAGTAAATTAGTAGTCAGAAATATATTATTGTAATGAAAGTTATCGCACCTATGGAAAGCTATATTATTTATTAGGAGTTATGTTATATGTGGAGTGGGTTTAAAAGATGGCTTGGTAAACAGAAATCAAGAGATGAGCAGACTGAAGAACAGACAGAGCCACCTATCAACAATAATGAGGAAGAGCAACTTTCAGAATGTATAGAGGAAGAACAAGGGCCAGGGACTGTCGTATATAAAAAACGTCCTCCTGATGTACCAGGAAGGAAAAAGGCGAGAAAAAAGCCTGTCCATGTCATTGATAAAGAACTGCTTACCTTGCTTGACTCTCGTAATGACTTAGCTGTAGAATCAGACTGTTTCCCTGAGGGCTATTCATCAAAAGCTCCTCTACGACCTTATCAGATTCAATTATATAACGCATTAATGAAGCAGGATGGCTTGCTTATCGCCGATCAGGAAGGAATGGGGAAAACATCGCCTATTCTATGTTCGCATGAATCAAAGATAAAAGTTGGTCAAATTCGAGGCGGATTATATATCACAAAAGCGAGTTTATTACAGGATATTTATAATCAAGCGCAGCAATTTACAAATTTACGCGTCCTTATTGTAAAAGGAACAATTGAGCAACGAATTCATATGTATGCCAATTTTTCCAATCGGCAATATGATTTGGTTGTTATGTCGTATGAGCAGTTTCGTCAGGATATTGACCAGATATTGCATCTGCACCAACAACACCCTTTTGATGTTTGTTATATGGATGAAGCTCATAAAGTGAAAGATGCAGAATCGCAAATTGGACAGGTTATTCACCGTTTGGAAACAAAAGAGCGATATGCAATTACAGCGACACCCTTGATTAACGGTGCGGATGATTTGCATAACGTACTTAAGTGGCTGCGCTGGCCCGTAGCTTCCCTTGTATTTTATGCGAGTGCGGTTGTAAATATGGAAGCTTTAAAAGAAGCATTGTCTACCAATATGATTCGACGACTAAAAATGGATGTAATGCAAAATCTCCCCTCTGTTATACCGTACGATCTTTCTGTGGAACTTACGGAATTACAAAGAGAATTGTATAATGCGGTAAAGAGTGCAACGCCAGGGGAGTTATTTGAAGGATTTTCTTTTTACCATATCCCTACTCCACTCGCTAAATATACCCGTCTAAGCCAAATTGCAGAGTCTGCCGAAATTGTAGGCGGGGTGGAAGGAACGACAGGAAGCGGGAAGCTAGAAAGAGTGGAAGAAATCTTGGAAGATATCGTATTGAGGGGAGAAAAAGCGGTTATTTTTAGTCACTCCCGTGTCTTTGCGGAAATCATGTACGAATACTTTGAGAAGTATAATCCGGCAATCCTCCATGAGGGAATTAAAGATAGACAGCAACAGGTTAATATGTTTATGAGTGATCCGAGCTGTTGGGTAATCGTGTGTAGTGAAACCTCGAGCCGGGAAGACTGGACAGGAACTGTTGCTAATAATGTGATCTTCACAAGTAAGCCCTGGTCCCCTGCTTATGTGTCTCAGTGTATAGGAAGGGCATGGCGTTTGGGCTCTGAAGTGCAAGAGAGTATTCATGTGTATTCATTAATTGGGGAAGGGACGATCGATGAAACCATAGAAAAGCTGTTAGGTGAAAAGCAATATATCATTGATCAACTGGTAGAGACAGGCTTAAATCGTAGTGAGATGCTGCGGCTTTTGATTAAAGAAGAGGAGAAAAAAGAACACCGTCTTGGTTAATAAACCTTACGGTGTTCTTTTTTTGTTAGTGTGTACCACCAAATACTTTACCTACGCCTTGCAGTTTTTCAAGAATCACAATCAGAATCACTGATATGAAAATGACCACGCTGGAAACAGAGGCGACCAGTGGATCATATGCGTCCTGCATATGAGAGAAAATCTCGATGGGCAGCGTACGCATATCCGGTGAAACCATAAACAGCGATACGGTTACATTGTCGAATGAGATAAGGAAGGCGAACAATCCGCCTGAAATAATAGCCGGACGAATAAGCGGTAGCGTCACTTTCCAGAAGATTGTTAGCGGGCTTGCGCCCAGGATGGCCGCAGCGCGTTCCAGATTGTAATCAAAGCCGCTCAAGCCCGTAAGTACAAGCCGAATGACATAAGGAATACATATAATGATATGTGCTATCAAGAAACCTGTTCCGGTACCAGCCAGCATTAGTGGGGTAAAATAAATGAGAAGTGCTACACCCAATACAAGCTGTGGTACGCTGAGTGGCGAGGTCAATAGAGATGTAATATATGCTTTGCCCGGAATATCATATTTGGCAATGGCCAGCGCGCCGAGCGTACCGAATATAACGGCGAAGAAGGCGGCCATGAACGCGAATTTGGCGCTATTGATCAGAGCGGTCACGAATTCTGGACGCTCCAGGAGCTTCGTATACCACTGAAAGGAAAAGCCTTGTGGCGGAAAGCTTGGATAACTGGCACTTGTAAATGAAGCGGGAATAACCACTAGCAGTGGAACTAAAATATAAATAATCGTGAGAATGGTAAAGATGAGGCGCAGTTTTCCAGTTGTTTTTATCATCGGAACACCTCCCTGAACTTACTCTTTTCAAATCCACGTGTAAAGACGGTCACCATAATCATTGTCGTAGCCAGCAGCACATAGGACAGGGCTGAACCGAATGTCCAACGAAGTAAATTATTAATCTGGTCGTAGGCGACAACTGGCATCATCGGTACATTGGCTCCTCCCATGAGAGCAGGGGTTACATATGCGCTCATGGACATGCTGAATACAAGCACGCATCCAGATATGATACCTGGTAGGCTAAGCGGTAGCGTAACCGAGAAAAATGAACGGAGTGGGCTTGCACCGAGAATTGCACTCGCTCTTTCCAGTGAAGGGTCAATGTTGTATAGGCTGGTGGCAATTGCCAGAATCATGAATGGAAGATAGGCATTGGAAAGCCCAATAACAACGCCGATTTCTGAAAACAACAGCTTCAGCGGAGAGTCAATAATACCGAGCGAAGTAAGAATGCTGTTAATCGTTCCATTCGGTAATAGTAGCAAATACCAGCCAAAATTGCGGACTACAATGCTTACCAGCAGTGGAGCGGCAATCAGCAACGCAATATATCCGCGTATGCGGGGTGAGCTCTTAGCCATCGTAAGCGCGACAGGGTAGCCGAGCAGCAGAGAGACCAAAACCGTGTACAGACTTACTTTCACTGTTATCCAAAGCGAAGACAGATAGTAGGAATCAGTAAAAAATAATATATAATTTTTTAGGCTAAATACGGCATTGGTTGCATTCGGGCTATCCGTATAAATAAAACTTAAATACAGAATATACAGCATCGGTACAACGAAAAAACCAAAGATAAACAATAAAATCGGAAGTAACAGAAGGAGGCCAGGAACATAGGCCTTCTTCTTTTTTCGCTGCCCAGGATCGGTTTCTTGTTTAGGAGTTACGGGGGGGTCCTGTGTTACTTCTTGATGAGCATAATGTCTGACGGATTCCATCCGATCATCACCTCTTTTCCGATTTGCCAGGAAGCGTCATACATCGGCGTTAAAATTTGCACAGGTTTTCCGATAAGGGCGACATCAATCTCCCATGAAGCGCCCAGATAGTTCATCTGTGTAATGGTGGCCTTATGGAACGGCTCTGATTGCCCTTGAGCGGAAGATGCGATAGACAGCTTTTCTGGACGGATATACAGCTTTACTTGATCACCTGCACGGCATGTACGGTCAGCTCCCATTACATTATCGGCATCCACGAACGTTACCCAGCCGTCTTCCAGCTGTACGGAAATTTTTCGACTGTCCGCAGTTGTCACTGTTCCGTGAAAGCAGTTTGACTTTCCGATGAATTGAAAGACGAATTCTGTTTCCGGATGGTTATAAATCGTTGTTGGCGAACTGATCTGCTCAATTTTACCGCCATTCATTACTACGACACGATCAGATAGGGATAAGGCCTCTTCCTGATCATGTGTAACGAAAATAGTCGTCACACCGATTTCCTTTTGCAGTCTTTTAATTTCTATTCGCAGTTCATGGCGCAGCTTGGCATCCAGATTAGAGAGCGGCTCATCAAGCAGCAACAATTCAGGTTCTACAACAAGTGCCCGGGCAATGGCGACACGTTGCCGTTGCCCGCCTGAAAGCTCGCGGGGGTAGCGATGTTCTAGACCGGACATTTTCACGAGATTGAGTGCACTTTCGATTCGCCTTTCTTTATCTGCTTTCGTTACTTTCCGCAATTTGAGGCCAAAGTCGAGATTTTCATAGATTGTCATGTGTGGAAATAAAGAATACGTTTGAAACACCATACCTAGATCCCGTTTGTAGGGAGGGATATGCGTCACGTTCTTTCCTTTGATATATACATCGCCTTCATCAGCTTCCAGGAATCCTGCAATCAGATTAAGCGTTGTAGTTTTCCCGCAACCGGAAGGGCCGAGCAGGGTGAGAAGCTCACCCTGTCTGACTTCAAGGTCGATGCCGTTCAATACAGTAGTCGAACCGAATCTTTTCACGACATTTTTAATTTCTACATCGTTTCTTACCGCATTTTTAACTGCTTGCATAGACGTGCTCCTTTCCGATTATTTGTTTACTAGTTTTCCGAGCTGAGGAGTAACTTCCTTTGCCCATCTATCAGTCCATTCTGCTCTTATTTTTGCGAACGCAGCGAAGTCCGGTTTAAAAGTTTTGTCCGTTTCTTTCAGGCCAATGTATGGTTCATACTTATCCGAGATTTTCATGCCTTTTACAACCGGATAGAATCCGGCCTCAGAAGTTGCTTTTTGCGATTCTTCTCCGATTAAATAGTTAATAAATTCAAGCGCTTCTTTTTTATGTGGTGTATTCTTAACTAATGTAGCACTGAATGCCTGCAATGGTACGCCTTCTTTCGGTACGACCATTTTCAGTGGAACACCGGAAGTGGCCAGATCGCCAATCGCATAGCTTCCCATTACCGTTACATCAGCGGCTCCCTGCTGCATGGCAGGCATCATTTGTGTCGAATTCTTATAGAAGGTAGAGGAGTAGCCGGCGAGTTCTTTTGCTTTTTTCAGGCCCGGTTCCATGTTGTCGATGCTACCTCCATTTGCGAGCGCCAGTGCATACAGCGTGTTAAAGCCCCAGTCATTCGAGATATCGGCGAACGCGGTTTTTCCCTTGTAGTCAGGTCGTGCCAAGTCATTCCATGATTCGATTGGTTTAAATCCATTCTTTTCGAAAGCTTCCGTATTGTAGGCCGGTGCAATAACGAGACCGAAAGCCGGTGCAGCTGTTTTTTCAACGACGATAAAACGAGGATCGACATCTTTCATAGCCGGTACGTTCGTTTCGTCGATCGGATCGGTAAGTCCTTTTTCTTTTGCCCGCTGTACATCGACAGGTACATAAAGAGCGATATCAATTTGCGGCGCGTTTTTTTGCAGTTCTACTTTGGAAAGAATTTCACCTGATAGGCCGGCGACATAATTAATTTGAATACCAGTTTTCTCTTTAAATTTCGGAGCAATAACATCGCGGATGGCTTTTTCGATTTTGCCGCCGTTCCCGGCTACCGTTAGCTGCTTTGCTCCACCTTGTTCAGGCGCGGCACTTGTTTGTGTTTCACCAGGCTTTTGCGCAGTAGGAACACCGCAACCTGTCAGGACAGCTAGCAGGAAGACGGCGATAATCGTGATGAATTTTTGCATGAACATAGACCTCCTTGTTAATTGGCTTGTTTCTGTCTTGTTTCTTCAAAGTATCGAGCGGCTCCCGGATGAAGCGGAAGATAAATGTTTTTTCCTGCCTGTTCTGCATCAATCTCCCGGGCGGCCGGATGGGCATCATAAAGTTCAGGTAAATGCGCGTAAAAGTCTTTGGTCAACTCGTATGCGATTTCTGTAGGGAGCTCACGGTAGGTGATGAGTACGTTTTTAACGGCAATCGTTTCGATATCGTTCTGCAAGTCGGTGTATGTTTCTGCCGGAATGCTTTTTTTCAAATAATACGGGTATTGTCGCTGCAATTCAGTAATCACATCTTCTGGTACAGAAATAAGCGTAAGCGAATCATCGTTGGCCAGCGATGAAACATCAGGGTTTGGCAGGCCGGAAGAAAAGATTGCGGCATCGATAACTCCGTCCCTAAGCGCTTGCGATGCCTGAGAAAAAGAAAAGTAATGTTTTTGCGTACCGTCTGCCAAGTGAGCGGCTTGTAGAATGCGTTCAGCATTCAGTTCGGTACCGCTACCAATAGGTCCCATGCCAATACGTTTGCCGGTTAAATCTTTCAGTGAACGAATTCCGCTTTTTTTCGTGACAGCAATATGAATATAATTAAAATAAAGTCCGGTAAGGGCACATAGCCGAGAAGGGACTGGCTGCTGTTTTTCCGTCGAGAAAACATATCCTTCGCTAGCGATTGCATCAACGGTAGCGAAACCGAGCTCCGCTTTTTTTTCGCTAACGAGTCTCGCATTTTCGATGGATGCCTTTGTAATTCTTGTTCCTGTAAATGCTCCGTCGTATTGTCCATATATGCTGGCAAGCGCTTGTCCGAGCGGGAAATATACGCCCGAGATATCGCCGGTGGCGATGGTAATACTTTTGCCCAATAGTGGGGTGGACGATGATTCTACAGTCTTCGGTAATGGATGATACGTAACAGGAGATGGGATTTCCTGTCTTTTGTCGGCAAAAGAGCAGCCTACCGCTATACATATGAGCAGTAGTACAGCTCCAGCAAATAGATGCCGCAGGTTCATATAAATCCTCCTTCTGTATTAACAACTTCTGCAAATATCATTCCAATTTTCGGAGTTGTCTAATATGTTTGCGCTTACAATAAATTGGGCATAGTTATTGTGAAAAATTCGGCAAATTATGCCGCATAAAACGGCATAATTTGCCGATGTGGCACATTGTGCCGCATGTAATTATTCTTCTTGGACACTTTTGAGATTGTACAGTTTTATCTTATCACGTAGACTTCGTTCTGAGATTTGTAGCATTCGTGCTGTTTCCTGCCGATGCCACCCGCAATGGTCAAGCGCAGCAGCAATCGCGCGTTTCTCGATTTCTTTCATCGAAACGCCTACCGGAATGCTATCAGTGAATTCCTGTGCATGTGAAGAAATAGGGAGAGCCGCACTTTGTGTATGATGCTGTATGTATTCAGGAAGATCCTCTTCTGTAATGATGTCAGAAGAAGAAAGGGCCATTGCATATTCTATGATGTTTCCAAGTTGACGAACGTTTCCAGGATAATCGTATGCGAGCAACAGCCGACGTGCAGCGGCAGAAAGCTTTTTGATTCCTTTATCCATTTCACGAGCATATTTTTGCAGAAAATAATCCAGCAACAGCAGCAAATCCTCTTGCCTTTCTCGAAGCGGAGGCAGTGAAATCGGGATTACATTCAGTCTGAAATACAAATCTTCACGGAATGTTCCTTCTGCTACCAATTGTTCTAACTGCTTGTTCGTTGCGCTGACAATTCGAACATCGAGCGGAATTTTTTGATTGGAGCCGAGCGGAGTTACCTCCCGTTCCTGTATGACGCGTAGGATTTTTGCCTGAAGTGCCAGGGGCATTTCGCTAATTTCATCGAGAAAAAGAGTCCCACCGTTTGCTGCCGCCCATTTCCCTGGTTTTTTTTGTGTCGCACCAGTAAAAGCCCCTTTTTCGTAGCCGAACAATTCGCTTTCCAATAACGCTTCTGGAATAGCCGCGCAATTTACGATTTCGAGCGGACCGTGCTTGCGTTTGCCCATTTTATGGATAGCACGCGCCACCACTTCTTTTCCAGTACCGCTTTCGCCGGTAATTAATACATTGGAGTCGATATCCTTGACTCGTTCAATCATAGAAAAAACATGTTCCATTGCTTTGCTTTTCCCTATGAAATTATGGCGTTCGGTCTGTACATTGAGCTTTTCTTGCAGTGTTTGGACTTCAGAAGAAAGGCGTTTATGCTCTAAAGCTTTTGCGAGCAACAACCGCAACTCTGCTGTGTTAATCGGCTTTTCAATATAATAGTAGGCCCCTTGCTTAATCGCTTCGATAGAGGACTCGATAGAAGCATAGGCGGTCATCATAATAACTGTAATAGCCGGACACATTTGTTTGATTTGTCGTAGGACATCCAATCCGTTATGAAGACCCAGACGTAAATCTAGCAGTACAACATCAAATGTATGCTGTTCTATCAATCGGATTCCTTCTTCCGGATCGCTAGAAGTAGAAGTATCGTATATATCTTCTAAAGCGAAACGAAGAGAAGCACAAATCGCGCGTTCGTCATCAATGATAAGTATTTTAGGATTCATGTAAACGATCCTCCTGTGTATACAATGGTAATAGGACAGTTACAGTTGTTCCCTGCCCAGGTCCGCTTGCTATGCGCAAGTCGCCTTCATTTTCTTTTGTTAGTTTGTAGGAGAGAGGAAGACCAAGTCCGACGCCGTTATGCTTGCTTGTATAAAAAGGTTCAAAAATGCGTTTTATTTGTTCAGGAGCAATTCCACTCCCGGTATCTGTGATTGTAACTTTGCCTGTTACTGCAGACTCTCTTTCAACAGTAACGATGATTTTTTTGGTTGGCTGCTGTTCGACCGCATCGATCGCATTTAACAGAAGGTTTAAGAACACTTGCCTGATTTGCTGCGGATCAATGTAGAAGACAAGGTCTTCATGTACAATATGCTCCATACAAATATGCTTTTTCTCCACGGTCACCCGTAAAAGGGTAAGGAGAGAAGACAGCAGGGCATTAGCCGGATACTTTTCTTGGCTAGGAGAGCGGGGACGTGCATAATCTAGCAAGTCCGTTACAATCGCATTGAGCCGATCGATTTCTGCAGGAATGTATTCCATCATGGCCTGGCGGAAATGAGGTTGATCGTATTTGTCAGGCATTACCTCTACAAATGTTTTGATAGATGTTAATGGATTGCGTATTTCGTGCGCGATACCTGCTACCAGTTGACCAAGCGCATGCAGTTTTTCCTGAACGATGAGTTTCTGTTCCAACCGCTTTTCCTCCGTACGGTCCGTCATGGACAACAGGTAGCCTGTCTGCCTTTTCTGTGCATCATATAGCGTAAGCAGGCGGTAATAGATAACCTTCCATTCTTCTTGCTCATTTATCTCTAATTTTGTAAGGGAGTCGTCCCTTTTCTCTTTTCGGTCCCTTATATCCTTATCGTGAGCAATAATACGTGCGAGTAAAGGCGAATGCTGTATAGATAATGGAGCTTCTCGGGAAGAGTGAAGCATTTCTTCGGCACGCGAGTTGCTGCTCGTGAGCGAGAAATCGAGGTCAAACGTCACGATTCCCGTATGGATATTATTCAGGATTTGTTCTTTGAATGCATCACGGTCCGCGACCTGTTGTCGCTGTTCTTGCAAGTAACCGTTTAATGTTGAAAGCTCTTTCGTTCTTTCCTGTACAGCTTTTTTTAGCCGCTGGTTCCAGATATAGATAAACAAAAGAATACAGGCCGTCGCTCCAAGTACAATCATCAGCAGTTGAATAAAATGCTGAAGTCGATTGATTTGAACCGCAAACCCGGGAGTCAGCCAGTCGTTTATAATCGCACTGATTTCTCCTTTTGTTTTCATGACAGCCAATGTTTTATTCATAACGTTCAGTAGCGGATCGTTTCCTTTACGAACAGCAATGGCAAAATCGGCGGGTTCGACTACGATTTCAAGCACGGCGAAGCTATCCTGCTGCTTAAAGTGTTGTAGATATACATCCGCTGTCCACTTGTTGCCGATAAACACATCAGCCCGTCCTTGAAGCAGGGCTAACAGTCCGGACAATTGATTATCTGTGATGGTAAGGTTTGTATGTCGTAAATTGAACAGTGATTCTACAACTGCTTCCCGGTTTTGTAAGACGACATGTGAATTGCGTATGTCGCTCATGCTGCGAATTGAATTTCTTTTTTTGTTAGGGACAATCAATGTATCTGACATTGTAAAGTAAGGATCGGAAAAATCAAACATTTTATTCTTCCTTGCACTATACGTAAGTCCCGCGATTGCGTCAATTTTTCCTGCCCGTAATTCTTTTTCTGCCTGGGCAAGATCCATTGGGATATATTCAAAAACAATATTGTTATATGCCGCGATTTTTTCCATGATATCAATGCTGGCACCTGTTAGCGATCCGTTTGCAGCTACATATGAAAAAGGGGGAAGTGCCCATTCAGCAGCAATTTTATACGTTTTCTTGGCGGGAGGAGAGACAGGGAACGGAACAGAACCGTGAACTTGTGGTGCAGCAAGCAGAAGGGATAATAAAAAGCACACAAATAGGAACCAGTCATTTTTTTGCAACGATGCCACCTCTTCTTAAGCAGTAACGGTATTAGTATAATATTATAAATAAGTATAATTATTTGACAATTGCTTGAAGTACACAACATAATCGACTTTTAAAAAAAGAAAAAGGCAGGATAGTATTTTTGCTATCTTGCCTTATAATCTCTGGGTTCGATTCCATTCGTTATTTTTGTTGAGGAATTGAAACTTTTTCTTCTTTATAGGGGAGTAGTTGCGAAACGGTGACAAATTGGTATCCTTCTTTTGATAGCCTGTCCAGAATGATTTCCACGGCCCGTACCGTTTGTGTCCGATTTCCTCCTGCGTCATGAAAAAGTACAATGTTTCCGGGCTTGGCGTTGTCGCAAACCTTGTTTATGATTTTTTGAGCACCAGGATTTTTCCAATCTTTCGTGTCCTGCGTCCATGACCACATTACAACAAGATGATTTTGCGTTTTTGCAGCCGCAACCACTTTATCATCATACACTCCTCCTGGCGGCCGGAAGAGAGCAGGATATTTGCCGGTAATGGAATAGATTACATTATCCGTATCTTTGATTTCTTTCTGTAAATCAGCAGCAGTAATTGTACGTAATTGAGGATGATGATACGTATGATTGGCAATTTCATGACCTTTTTGACTCATTTCTCTAATAAGAGTAGGGTTTTTTTCCGCTTTATGCCCCATCACAAAAAAAGTCCCTTTTGCTTTGTGCTTCTCCAATAAATCCAGTATTTCCCTGGTGTATCGGGGATCAGGTCCATCATCAAACGTTAATGCAATTAATTTAGTATCTGTTTTGACTTCCCATACAATGTCTCCTCTTGCTTCCCAGTATGCTCGGTTTTTTGTAGCAGCTTGTCCAATTTCCTGACCTGCGCAAAAAAAGGATACCAAAAGGAAAAGTAAAATAAGACGTTTTATCATTGCAGTCAGCTCCTTTGTGATTTGTTTGGGTCAGGCTGTCTGTGTCCGTAAAAACATCCTTAACATTGAGCATTCCCTTGCATAACTTTTTTTATTTATAACATCTCAAAGATGAAGAAATATACTATTTGCGAAATATGTAAAGAACCCGCTGATAAATTAGCGGGTTCTTTACATGCAATATTCAATTTGGGGATGCTTCCTTTTTATCCTCATAGCAGTCCATGCAGTAAAGCCCTTTTTCTTCTACTTCATATTCGGTAAGCTTAACTCCGCACTCTTGACATTTTATTTCAGTAAAAACAATATTCATTTTCTCTCCTCGATTCCTATTTTAATCTTATTATAAAGTATGTAATTAGCTTTTTGATGTTTCATTTGTTAATTATTTATGAATTTTTCTGAAAAATTTCAGTGCCTTCTGCTACATCGTCTGACGGTCACTTATCTTATTGTAGCTTGGCAAGCTAAGCGATACCCTTCTGTAAGTAAATGCTGCAATTTTTTTTGTTCTTTTTTATTTGGTGTATGTAGAAGGGAAGCACCTGTTATCACCTCAACTGTGCAGCGTCCGCAGGTGCCTTTTCGGCATGCATAATCGAGAAGTTGGCCTTGATCTAGCGTTGCATCTAATAAAGTCTGATGACTTACTGGTGTTAGCTCAGCATGTAATCGATTCTGCTGCAAATGGATTTTAGCTTGAGGAATGTTTGTATTTTTTGAAGGAAGGAACTGCTTTTTTCCGTTAATTAAGGAGCCCACTGTTAATGACTTACGGTTCAATTATATCCCTCCATTCCAAGGGTGTTGATTATCCAGTACGACCCAGAGTGGATAGCCACCACACCGTGCCCCAAACCGGCATCGGTTCGTCTCCCGCACGGGGAAGTGTAGTGGGCCGCTTTTTGCCCCCGCCAAGCGGGACCGCAAAACATCTGGGTAGACGCGAAGAGGGAGACAGTTGCTGTCCTTTTTCGCCTGGCTGGGGCAACTGCTCGGGAAGGGAGACGAAACATAGATGGATAGAAAAGAATGACGCGTACGGCGTGCGTCCCCTTTGTTTTTCTCATGTGGAACGTGTGACGCCAAGGCCGTGTCTCTCCTTTCCTATAGCATCTATTTATCAGTATCCGGGTCTTCAATTGTGCAGATGGAGCTTGGACGCTTTATGCGAAGGACGATTGCTTCATAAACTCGGAACAGATGGTTCATATGCTCGGTATCAAGATATGCGGTATAGAAGTCTTCTGCAATTGCCAAGTCCAAATTATGTTGGCCTGTAGCTATAATAACACCGGCCTTTCCTTTAATTTCCGGAGACTGAAATACGCCATCTGTAATCAGTTCGCGAATGTGTTCGATTTCCAAAACATTAGTGCCCGGGTGAACACGATGAAGAAGAGAGTATAGTGCAGGAGAGAGGACCATAGCATAAGGTCCGTTATGCCCTATTTGTTGCAGCTTGCCGATAGCATCAACCGTGTCCTCAAAAGCTTTACCTGGTTTCATCCATTCATCCCGAATATGGGTCAACCTTCCCTTCACGTTCATGAGGCCCGGTAATTCAAATTGAGAAAACCCGTTGAAAATAAGGTCATCTTCTAGTCGGGCACATTGAACAGCAGCGTTAGCTGCGGCACTCATATCGATAGGGATTCCTAACGTTTTAGCCTGCTCAAGGTCGCGCCAATACAGGATAAAATCTTTATACAACATAGGAATGGATAAATTAACACGACGGGTTGGCTGAGATAATTCCAGAGATTCTCCGCGAAGACTGATGCCGCCTCCGTGTGATTCTTCAAAAATGTCATTGCTTACGCTCTGAATGCCTTCGCCTAAAGGACCGTAGATATCAATAAAACGGCGACCGACAAGCTGCCTTCTGGCTGCCTCGATTACAGTGGACTCCAATCGTGTCCATTCCGACCGATCGAAAGGAGAAGTGGAGAATTTTCCTTCTTTATCCATATGTATTAACCTCCTGGTTTTTAATTAGCGTGTGTGTTTCAGGCTTCCTACACTTAATCCTTTGCGTGTAGGCGTGGGGGAGGTAGATAGCATATTGCTTGCAGGTATGTGAGGGGGAGCACCTATCCCGTCCACTTCTTCATGAGCCGCTGTTGCTACCACATGATAATCTGACTCTTTGCGAGGTTCCGGGCTGACAGAAGAGGAAGAGTCTTTATTCATGCGGGAAAGAATATCTTTAACCACCATATAATCTGCTTTTGTTTGTTCCGACATGGAGGCTAACATTTGGCTGCGTTCAGGGTCCTTAAAGTGATACATTGTTAAATCCAGATGTTCAAGAAAGTTGTGCAGGCCGAATTTTTCAAGATGAATATCCTGAAGAAGCCGGTTGAATTTCGGATTTTCTATATTGGCGGTTTGTCCATCGGATAGAAAGCTGGATAACGATGGAAGTAATCCTTCCAATCGTTCCAATCTTTGCTCTTCCTCTTCGTAAATATGATGAAAGTAAAGGCGTTGGTACTCGTCTTCCGCATCTGAGATGACAGGAGCGAGCATGTCCATAAAAGCACGAATGCCCGCTTTCGTACGAGAGAATACATCGTAAAGTTCCGACAATGGCTGAATCATCTTTACAGCTGGCCCCCTTTCATACTATGTTCCCCTTTTTTGCTTTAATAATTATAATTACCACGTGTCCTTTCAGGTAAACAGAAAAACCGTCCCCTTTTAACAAAAAAGAGGACGGTTTTTTCGGTATTATGCAATTTGTAATATTTTTTTCTCTTTAAGTAATTTTACGGGAAGTGTAATGCCCGAATTTCTTACCTGTTCAAATCCGATATCATTAATAAGTCGCTGTACTTCTTCGATGAATGGCGATAAGCAGCTTCCCTCATTTACTTTACATAATTTGTCGAGATAGCGGAGTTTCTCTTCAATTT